>RFUD01000210.1 GCA_009923125.1 Planctomycetia bacterium | reverse complement strand
CGGGTGCGGCAGATCGAGGCCAAGGCGGTGAAGAAGCTCCAGCACCCGGTCCGCTCCAGGCAGCTGGAATCGTTCCTCTCCGGCGCGGACGCCTGACACGCACGCCCCCGGGCCCCCGGGGCGAGTCGGGGCGGCTGCCTCGACTCGCCCCGGCGACGCCCGGGCAGACGGTCGTCGATCTGCTAAACTCCGGGTTCCTCCGGGCGGACCGCCCGGTCCCCCGCAGGAACTCGCATGGCCCTCGCCGTTTCCGCCGACGCCGTCCGCACGCTGCACCGGCTGCACCGCCAGTTGGCCGATCTGAGCGACCAACTGGCCGCCGGTCCGCGGCAGGTCGCCGCCCGCACGAAGCAACTCGCGGCGGCCGAGGCGGCCCACGCGGCGGCCCTCGACGAGATCAAGAAGGCGAAGATGGCCGTCGATCAGAAACAGCTCCAGCTGCGGTCGGCCGAGTCGAAGATTCTCGACCTCGAGGGCAAGCTCAACGCCTGCAAGACGAACCGTGAGTACCAGACCCTCCGCGACCAGATCGCCGCCGACAAGATGGCGACGAAAGTCCTCGAAGACGAGATCCTCGAGGGCCTCGAGCGGCTCGACGCGGTGAAGACGCACCTGGCCCCGGCCGAGGCGGAGATCGCCACCTCGAAGGCGTCGCTGGCCGAGACCAAGGCCAAGGTGGAGGGGGAGACGTCGCGTCTGGAGGCCGAGGTCGCACGGATTCGGGGCGACCTCGACGCCGCCGAGCGCGAGCTGCCTGCCGACTCGCGCGACGTCTACCACCGGATCGTGAAGAGCAAGGGGGCCGACGGCATGGCCGCCGTCGAGGGCACCAGCTGCGGCGGATGCTTCCAGCAGCTCACCGGCAACATGCTCGCCGAGCTGTCGATGGGCAAGGTCGTCCCCTGCCGTGGCTGCGGCTGCCTCCTCTACCTGACATCCTCATAAAAGAAGCACGCTAGAAGAAGCGAGACCATGTCCGACCGTATCCCGATGACCCGTGCCGGCTACGACAAGCTCAAGGCCGAGATCGACCAGCTCAACACCGTCGAGATGCCCAAGCTCGCGCAGCGCGTGGCGGCGGCCCGCAGCGAGGGGGACCTGAGCGAGAACGCGGAGTACCACGGGGCCCGCGAGAGCCAGGGCATGATGCAGGCGAAGATCAACCTGCTCGCCGACAAACTCGCCCGGGCCGTGATCGTGGAGCGGCCCAAGGAGGCGACCGGCGAGGTCGTGTTCGGAGCCACGATCGTGGTCAAGGACCTGAAGTTCGGCGACGAGGAGGTCTTCGTGCTCGTCGGCGCGGGCGAGGAGGACTACGACGCCGGCAAGATCAACGTCGCCAGCCCGTTGGCCCATCCTCGAAGTCGTCGCTCATGCCCATCGAAAGTTCGCCGGGCGTGTCGCCGCCGAGCCGCTCGCGCAGCCTGTCTCGCAGGTTCCGCAGCCGCGCGAACTGACGGCGGGCCGTGGCCCCCGCCTCCGGTCCCTCCGGCACGCTCGCCATGCCCATCAGGCCGCGGACGCGGATGTGCGGCAGTGCACCGACGGCGACGAGCAGCGGCTCCACCTCGGGTTCCGCGACGCCGGTGCGGCCGGGGTCCCCGGCCAGGTTGACCTCCACGAGCACGTCGCACGGCTTCCCCCCGTCGCACAGCCTTCGCTGGACCGCCGCCTCCGCGTCGATCGCCTCGGCGAGACGCAGGCTGTCGAGCGAGTGGAGCAGCGTCACGAGACCGATCGTCCGCCGCACCTTGTTGCGCTGCAGGTGGCCGACGAGATGCCAGCGGGGCGGCGGCGTCAGGCCGGCGAGCGACTCCGCCTTCGTCCACAGGGACTGCGGTCGGCTCTCGGCGAGATCCTCGCAGCCGGCCGCGACCAGGGCGGCCGCCAGATCGGCCGACACATACTTCGTCACGCCGACGAGCCGGACCTCCCCGGCGTGCCGGCCGGCACGGCGGCACGCCTCCTCGATCCGGCCGCGGACCGTGGCGAGATTCTCGCGCAGCCGCTGGGGCACGTCGTCCACGGGATCTCCGTCGCGGCGGCCGCCGCGGCTACTCGATTTCGAGCGTTCGCGACACCACGCCGTCCTCCCGCACCCTGCCGACGAGGAACTCGCACGACAGGTTGCATCCCAGCACGGTGCGGTTGCGGGCCGCGTCGAGCGTCCGATAGAGCAGCCACTGCTCGAGCCCGGCCTGCACGCGGAAGGCCGCGGCCTGGTGCCTGGGAAGGTTGCGGCGGGTGTCGGCGACGGAGAGCTGCCGCCAGGTGAGCGGCCGACCGATGCGGGCGGGGTGGCAGTCGAGCCACAGCGGCGCGTACAGCCGCCCGCCCGACGATTCCTGACGGAGCAGCAGTGATCCCGCCGACGCGGCGAGCGATCCGGGGGCCGGCGCGGCGGACCACTCGGGCAGCGCGAGCGGCAACGCCATCATGCGCATCGAGGTGTCGTACGCCACCACGTCCCGAGTCTCCTCCGCCGGCTCCACCTCGAGGCCGTGGCCGAGGGAGAGTCCCGATTCGCATGCCAGCACTTCTCCCGCGGGCGGCGTGGCCGCCGTGATCGCGTCGGCCAGGAGCACGACGGCATCGCGGACGAGCACCACGACCTGACGGGCGATCTGCAGCCCCCCGGCGAGCGGCGCGGCGATTTCGAGGAACGTCGCCTTGCGGTCCGACTCGAACCCCGTGACCGACCAGGGGCCCTCGGCCTCGAGCGGCCGCCCGTTGATCGAGACCCGCCATGCCCAGGGCCCGTCGACGAGCAGCCGGTCGTGCGTGGCGATCTCGAGCCGCGGCACCGTGGAGCGGTGATCGAGGAGCACCCGCACCGCATCGCGGTGCCAGCCGGTGCGGATGATCGACGACGCGGCGTCGGCCGAATGAAAGTCGCGCGGGAGCAGCCGTTTCGCCGCGGCCGGCTCGATCCGCCGCCGCGGATCGCGGACGAGGGTGGCCGTGCGGCCGGCCCGGCCGCGTGCCGCCGTCGCGGCGTCGAGCAGCCGCTGCGAGCAGCAGGCGGGCAGCCGCCCGGCGCCGGTGAGCGGCCTTCCCTGCCCGCCGAGCAGCCGCAGGGCCGTGACCGTCGCGCGACGCCAGCGGTCGTCGGTCTCATCATCCCACGGGCAGGGCCCGCCGATCGCGGTCGCGACCTCGCGGACCGCCGACCATCGCTCGACCCGCTCCACGATGGCCGCCGATCCGGCCGGGTCTCCCGCGACGTGGACCGCGCCGTCCGTGAACACCAACCTGCCGAGTTCCTCGACGAGCGCGGCGTTCGCGTCACGCTCCAGGCAGCGGCAGGCCTCGATGTCGTTGAACAGCCGCGCCAGGGCGACGACGAACGCCGCCGACGCGGTATCGCCGTCACGCAGCTGCTGCGTCGCCGTCCGGGCATGCTTGACGAGCCGCTCGAGGAGTCCACCGGCCGAGCCGCCTGCACGCCGGGTGCGGGCCAGCCACGCGAGCCCCCAGGCGACGGCCTCGCACGTGCGCCACCGTTCCCGCGTCGCGGCCTCGTGCTCCGCCTCGTCGAGGCATTCCCCGAGCAGGCCCTCGATGAAGGCGATCCCGCGCACCTCCCGAGATCCCTTGGCGACGAGCCTCGCGAGCCGCCGCAGCCGCCTCCGGCCATCGAGCGAGTCACTGACGTCGGCCAGCCCGCGCACCCGCGAGGCCGCCTCCCTCGCCTTGACTCGCCGCGGCTGCGTCGCGGCCACCGGCGGCGTCCGCTGCCGCGGCGAGCCGGACGAGGTGTCCGCCTGCGCGGGGCGGCGACCGGGGCCTCGATCGGAGCGTGACGCGTCTTTTTTCGTCGCGGGCATGCGGAGTCCATCCTCGTGTGACTGGCGAGCCGGCGCAGATCGCTCGCCGGAATGCCCGCGGGGCGATATCGTAGCGGAGGCGGTTGTCCCCATCCACGGTCCGGCATCCATGCGTTTTCCATACCTCGCCTCGCCTCCGGGCTCCCGCGGGCGGTCGCTGCCGGCCGCGAGGATGCTCATGCTCGTGGCGCTCGCCGCCGCGCTTGCCCGCGCCCAGTCGCCCACCCTGCCGGCCGACAGGCATCCCGACCTCAAGCGGCTGGCTCCGCGGGAAGAGGTGTGGATCGATCCGGCGCGCAAGGAAGTGATCGTGGGCGGCCGGATCGCGCTCGCGACGGGCCCGATCGAGTTTTTCGCCTGCCCCGCGGGCACGAAGGAGCACGAATCGATCGTGGCCACGCTCGCCTCGGCCCGCGCCGTGCACGCCGCCCTGCTGGCGACCGGTCTCCAGCCCGGCAAGCCGGTGTCGTTCGATCCGGAGTATGTCGCCGCGTCGGGGCCGCGGATCTCGATCCAGGTCCGCTGGACCGGGGACGACGGCGCCGGCCACACCGCCGACGCCCGCGACTGGATCCGCAACGTCCGCACCAACCAGACGCTCGACACCGACTGGGTGTTCGCGGGCAGCAGCTTCTGGACCGACCCGGAGGACGGCCGCGAGTACTACCAGGCCGACGGCGGCGACCTCGTCTGCGTCTCCAACTTCCCCACGGCGACCCTCGACCTGCCGGTGGAGAGTTCGCAGTCGAACGAGGCGCTGCTGTTCGAGGCCTTCGAGGGCCGCGTGCCGCCGCCCGGGACGACGGTGGAACTCGTCCTGTCGTCCCGGTAGCCGCGACGTCAGCCCGCGACGCGGCAGTGCGCGAGAATCTGCTCGGGGGTCGCCACGTAGCCGGTGTAGAAGGGACCGAACTCGGCGTAGCGGGCGCTCGCCTCGTCGAACCGCATCTTGTAGACGATGTCCTTGAGGAAGTCGGGGCGGCGGGCCCACAGGGTCACGCCCCACTCCCAGTCGTCGAGGCCGACGCTGACCGTGATCAATTGCGTGACGCGGCCGCCGAACGACATGCCCGTGCGGCCATGCTCGGCCATCAGCCGGCTCCGCTCCTCGAACGGCAGCGCGAACCAGTTTTCCCCCACCTCGCGCTTCTTG
>RFUD01000209.1 GCA_009923125.1 Planctomycetia bacterium | reverse complement strand
TATCCCGCAGGACATCGCCGAGCACATGCGGCTGATGTGCGACATCCTCGTGCTCGCCTTCCAGACCGATACCACGCGGATTGTGACGCTCAAGCTCAACAACGACCACTCCGCGCTGCGGTTTCCGAACCTCGAGCGCGTGGGGCAGCCGGGGCAGCGGATCGACTACATGATCCACCATCTCCTCTCCCACGCCGACAACGACGACTGGCTGAAGGTCAACCAGTTTTTCACCGAGCAGCTGGCTCACGTCGCCCGCCGGCTCGACGCGATCCAGGAGGGGGAGCGGACGGCCCTCGACAACTCGATGGTCCTGCTGTGCTCGAGCATGATGGTCGGCGCCAGGCACGACAACGACCAGCTGCCGATGGTGGTGCTCGGCCGCGCCGGAGGAAAACTCGACACCGGCCGCGTACTCGACTACGCGGGCAAGCCCGACCGGCAGATGTGCCGGCTCTACCTCTCGCTCATGGAGAAGATGGGCGTGCGGGAAAAGTCCTTCGGCGACGCCAGCTCGCCGCTCGAGGGCGTCTGAAACCGAAGCCGATGTCTCGCGTTGAGAGCGGGTGCCGCATGAAACGGATCTTCGAAGCGCTGAGCGTCGCGCTCATGCTCAGTCACGCCGTGGCGACGGCCGACGATGGCGTGTTGTCGATCATGCGCGAGCGGTGCACCGACTGCCACTCCGGGCAGGAGATCCAGGGGGGCGTCGATCTCGATGCCCTGACAAAGCGGGCTGACGTATCTCGGGATTTCCAGACCTGGCGGAAGGTCCGCGAGGTCGTGGAGGCGGGGCGAATGCCGCCCCAGGAGGCCGATCCGCTCGCCCCCGGCGAGCGCGAGGTGCTCTGCGGCTGGATCGCTCCACGGGTTCGTGACGCGATCGAGACGCACGCCGGCGATCCCGGCCCCGTCACGCTGCGGCGGCTCACGAACGCGGAATACGATGCCACCATCCGCGACCTTACCGGCATCGACTTCAGTCCGGCCCGCGACTTCGAGCCCGACGGTGGCGGCGGCGAGGGATTTTCCAACACCGGCGACGTACTCTTCGTGAGCCCCACGCAGTTCGACCGCTACCTGGCTGCGGCGCGGTCGCTCGCCGACCATGCGTCGATCTTGCCCGGCACCGGGATCGTCTTCCATGCGCAGCGGGTCGGGCGACGGGGGCCCGAGCAGCTGCGCGACCAGGCTCAGCAGGCGATCTACGTGTGGTATCAGAAGGCCGCCGCGCCCCACGTGCCCGGCGACGGAGACGACCTGCGCGAGGCCGACTATCTTTTTGCCTGCTGGAAGCATCGGCATCGCGACCTGACGGGCGATGTCTCGCTCGATGCTCTCGCCGATGCAGCGGGCCTGTCGCGGTCGTATCTGGCCAACTGGTGGGCGTTTCTCCAGGCCGACGAGCCGGCGTCTCGCTATATGGATCTGACCCGTCTGGCCTGGCGAAATCTCCCGCCTCCCGATCCGGCCGTGTCCCATGCGGTGCCGGAGGCGGTGCGGGCGGGCGTACAGGCGATCCAGGCCGAGCGCCGCTCGTGGTACACCCGCAATCCCGAATACTGGCCGGACACGACGCAGCGGTCCCAGCAGGACGCGGAGGGCCTCAACCCCTACCCGGTGCTCGCCTATACGGCCGGCCAGCCCAATGTGCACCTGCTCGTCGGCGACGCCGGCGACGGCAACCAGGGTGACGTCGTGCGTCTGCGCGACTTCATCGTGTGGGTGGCGGACAACCCGCAGGGCTACCACGGCTGGCTCGTCGCACGCCGGCAGGAATTGGAGCAGGCGGTCGCGGCGGGTCCGGCGGGAGCGCAGCCCGACGCCGCGATCGACCGTGAACTCGCCGCCGTGCGTGCGGCGCTCGATCGCTTCGGCAGGCACCCAGGCGGCCGTTCCACCGACCCGCAGGAGATCGTGGCCGTCGCCCCGGAGAAGATCACGCTCCCACTCCCGGCCGGGGCGACGAAGTTCAAAGGCCAGGGCCGCCTCGATCTCGACGACCCCGCCGCGGCGCAAGCCACCGCCCAATGGATGGCCACGGCCGACGATGCGCGGAGCCCCGCCGGCGTGTTTGCCAACGTGTTCACCGTCTGGCAGCGGCGCAGCGAAAAAGGCGGAAAGGCGATGCACGAGTTCCACCTCATGCGGCAGGCATTCCCCGCCACCCGCGACCTGCGGCTTGATGGCATCACCCAAAACCTTCACGGCCCGAACAAGAATCACCAGGTCTACTGGCTCTCCGACGCGCAACTGCTCGCGCTCGTGCCGGAGTCGGAGCGGTCGCGTCACGCGGCGCTGATGGCCGACTGGAACGCCGCCCGCCACCTGAAGCCGTGGCCCGAGCTCGCCGCCGACTGGGACAACCGGCTGCTCGCCCACCTCGATGCCTTTGCCGCGCGGGCCTGGCGCGGCCCGCTCGCCGACGACGAACGGGCGCGGCTGCATGCGATCTACAAGGCCGGCGTCGAGGCGGCGACGGCCGCCGGCACCGAGGGGGGCCGGGAGCAGGCAGCCCGTGAGGCGGTCGTGGCGATCCTCGCGGCGCCGCGGTTCTTGTTTCGCGTGGAGCAAGAACGGCCGGTCGAGCAGCGCGTATCGCCCCACGAACTTGCAGCCCGACTGAGCTACTTCCTCTGGTCGTCGTTGCCCGACGAGCCGTTGCGGAGGGCGGCTGCCGACGGCGGCCTGCTCGACCCAGAGCGGCTCACCGCCGAGGTGCGGCGGATGCTCGCCGATTCCAGGTCCGAGGCGCTCGCCCGCGAGTTCGCCACGCAGTGGCTGCGGTTTCGTGGATTCGCCGTGAAGGCGCCGCCCGACCGCCAGACGTTTCCGGAACTCTCGCGTGAACTGCAGGCCGACATGGAGCGCGAGGCCGTGGCCTTTCTGGCTGAGGCGTTTCGGGCCGACCGGCCGTTGCGTGAGCTGTTCACCGCGGGCCATACGTTCCTCAACGAGCGGCTGGCCGGCCACTATCGCATTCCCGGCGTCGTCGGGACGGAACTGCGTCGGGTCGACGTGGCGGCCTACGGCCGCGGCGGCCTGCTCGGCATGGGCGTTGTGCTTGCATCCACGTCGTATCCGCGCCGCACGAGCCCGGTGCTCCGCGGCAATTGGGTGCTGTCGGCCGTGCTCGGCACGCCCACGCCTCCGCCGCCGCCCAACATCCCTTCGCTCGACGAGTCGCCGGCGTCGGGCCTCGGCCTCCGGGAGCGGCTGCAGGCGCACCGCGTCAATACGGCCTGCGCCGTCTGTCACGACCGAATCGATCCGCTCGGCTTCGCGCTCGAGGGCTTCGACGTGCTCGGCCGCAGCCGCGACCGCGACGACGCGGGGGCGCCCATCGACCTCGTCGCCACGCTCGCCGACGGCACCACGTTCACAGGCCTCGAGGGCCTGCGGGGCTACCTCGTGGAGAACCGCGACGCCGTCACGCTGCAGTTCTGCCGCAAGCTGCTCGGCTACGCCCTCGGCCGGGAGGTGCTACCGACCGATATGCCGCTCCTCGAGGGCCTGCGCGACCGGATCCTCGCCGAAGACGCCGGGATATCGACGGCCGTGCTCGGCATCGTGCACAGCCGCCAGTTTCTCAACCGCCACGACCGGCCGACCGAACTCCACTCGGGATCACGCGACTAGGAGCCACGCACCATGACTGCTTCCATGTTCAGCCGCCGACGATTCCTGCGCGGGGCCGGCGTCGCGCTCGGCCTGCCGTGGCTCGAGTCGATCGCCGGTGCCGCGGGGGCCGACGACCCGCCGGTGCGGTATGCCGCGCTCTTCATGGGCAACGGCGTGAACACGCATCACTGGGGCGCGACGATGGGGCCCGGCGGCATCGAGTTCGCGAAGACGCTCTCACCGCTGGCCCCGCACGCCGGCAAGGTAAACGTGTTTCAGGGGCTCTGGAATCCGACCATCGCCGAGGGCAACAACGGCCACTACTCGAAGATGAACGTCCTCTCCGGCCTCGTGGTAAAGCGAACCACCACCGACGTCGAGGTCGGCACCTCGGTCGACCAGCTCATGGCCCAGGCCGTGGGTCGCGTCACGCCGCTTTCGAGCATCGTGCTGGGTACCGAGGCGCCCGGCTACGGCACCGATTCGGGCTATACCCAGATCTACTCGGCCTACGTCTCTTGGAGCAGCCCCACGACGCCGGCGCCGAAGGAGATCGTGCCGCGGCAGGCCTTCGATCTCCTCTTCGACGACGGCAGCCGGCGGCGTGCCGATGCGAGCGTGCTCGATCTCGTGGCGGAGGAGGCGGCCGGCCTGCGCGGCAGGCTCAGCCGTCGCGACCGCGCGAAGCTTGACGAGTATCTCACGAGCGTCCGCGAGCTCGAGCAGCGGATCGAGCGGTCGGCGGAGGCGAGCCGCCGCGAGACCGACGGCCACGGCTGGAAGCCCGTCGTGGCCGCGCCCACGTTCGAGCGGCCCGGCCCCGGGATCCCGTCGGAGGCCCGCACGCACCTAGAACTCATGTGCGACATCCTCCTGCTCGCGTTTCAGATGGACCGCACCCGCGTGGCCACGCTGATGCTCAACAATGATCTCTCCAACATGAACTTCGGCTTCCTCGGGGGCATCGAGGGGGGGCAGCACGAACTGAGCCATCATGCCAACGACACCCGCCGGCTGGAGCAGTATCAGCGGGTGAACCAGTACCACATCGAACTGCTGGCCCGCTTGCTCGCGAAGATGGATGCCACGGTGGAGGGGGAGCGTACGCTGCTCGACAATTCGATGGTGCTCTTCTGCTCGAGCCTCATGGACGGGAACGCCCACGACTCGAGGGAATTGCCGATCGTGCTCGCCGGTGGCGGCGGGGGCACGATTCGAGGTGGCCGGGTGCATGATTTCCGCAGCCAGGAAGATCGCCGGCTCTGTCGGCTGCACCTGGCGACGATGCAGCGGATGGGCCTGCAGGTGGCCCGCTTCGGCGACGCCGACGCCCCGCTCGACCTGGCCTAAAAGCTAGCG
>RFUD01000208.1 GCA_009923125.1 Planctomycetia bacterium | reverse complement strand
GGTCGAAGCCGACCGCCCACAAGAGCGTGTCAACCGCGGGGAGCCCGTCGAGGCCAGAGGGCGTCGTGACGTCGCCGAGGATCGGGTCGAGGCCTTCCGCCGCCAGTGCCCGGGCCCGTTCCGCCGACCGGGTGAGGGCGTGCACGCGGACGCCGGCATCCCGCCACAGCCGCGCCACGCGCAGGCCGAGGTAGCCGCAGCCGACGACGAGCGCGGTCGGTCCGGTCATCCGTCGAGGGCTCCCGGGCGGACTGACGACGTGCCTTGCGCCCGCGTCTCGAGCCATGCCGTGAGCAGGATCTGGGCGGCGATCGAGTCGGTGCGGGCCTTCTTCTTGCCGCGCGAGAGCCCGAGGCCGGCGAGCTTGCCGGCGGCCTCGATCGACGTGTACCGCTCGTCGTGAAACACCACGGGGCGGTCGGTCGCCGCCGCGAGCCAGGCCCCGAACCGCTCCACCTCGACCGACATCCGGCTGTCACTGCCGTCGGCGTGGACCGGCAGGCCGACCACGAATCCCACGATCTCCTCCAGCGCGACGAGCCGGCGGAAGAATGCCCCCTCGGCGGCCTCGTCGGCGACCACGGCATGGAACGGGAGCGGGCTGGCGATGATCCGCGCGGCGTCGCAGACCGCGATGCCGATCCGCTTGCGGCCGTAATCGACGCCCGCCACCCGGCCCGTGTCCGGCACGACGGCGGCCTCACTCATCGACGGTCGGCTCCCCGGCGGCGGCGCCAGCGGGCACCGCGAACCGGCCCGTCTCGAGGAATGAAGACGTCGCCTGCTGCACGGCCGGGTTCTTCATCATCGCGGCATGGTTCACCGGCAGGAGGAGAAAGTCGCGGGCCCCGTCGAGCCGCGTCTCGGCCACGCGGACGACGGCGTCGTCGTCCCCCTCGAGCAGCGTGCTGTAGCCCCGGCCATCCCCCTTGCCGCCGGCCACGATCCCGAACTCGCAGGCCGGGACGGCCAGCGACTTGGAGATCTCCGGCCAGTGGAGCACGAGGTCGCGGGCCGCACCGTGCGACAGGGCCGTGAGCAGCCAGACCCGCGCCGCCATGCGGGCCAGGTCGGAGCCCTGATTCGGCGCGCCCAGCATCACCATCCGGTGGACGCGGGCCAGGTCGTCCGGCGGGGCGAGCGACATCCAGCGGCGGACGACGATGTTGCCGAGGCTGTGCCCGACGAAACTGATGCGGCCGGTCCGCGGCAGCCCGGCGACGACGCGGCCGAGCGCCGCGCCGTGGTCGTCGATGCCCGCCCGCGGGCTGGCGTAGCCGACCGTCATCACCGCGGCATCGAGCCGGTCCCGCAGATGGGCGACCAGCGGCCGCATCGACGCACGGTTTTCGCCGAGGCCGTGCAGCACGATCACCGCGTCGCCGGTGACCGCGGGGATCCGGCCCGCCGTCTCGAGGCGGGTGAACTCGGCGCGGCAGGTCGCCTCGTCGCCGGCCACGACGGAGGCCTCCAGCGGGTCGAGGATCCGCCAGGTGTCACTGCCCGGCCGTCGCTGCAGCCGCCAGTCGTGCCGCACGTGTTCGTCGGACCATTCGAGGCCCTCGGCGGCGAGGCGGAACCGTTCGGTCCAGGTGGCGTCCGCCGGCCGGTCCGGATCGTTCGCCGGCTGCTCGGCGGCACCAGCCGTCGCCACGAGCACCGCGACCGCCATGACCGCCATGACCGCCATGACCAGCGTGCCTGCGCGCGAGACCGCTACAAGTATTCGCTCCACCCGCGCTTCTCCAATTCAGCCACCACCTTCCGCACCGCCTCCTCGTGACCCCGGTCGGCGACCAGCGTGGCGTCGGGGGTGTGCACCACCAGCATATCCTCCAGCCCCACCGTGACGACGAGATGGTCGGGCCCGGTGTGGACGATCGTACGCAGGGAGTCAATGCCGAGGTGCCGGCCGACGATCGTGTTGCCCTCCGGATCGGCGCCCCGCTGCCGGGCCACGGCCGACCAGCCGCCGAGGTCGTCCCACTCGAACGGCGCCTCGATCACCACCACGTCGTCGGCGTGCTCGAGCACCGCGTAGTCGATCGAGATCCCCCTGATGGCGGCGAATTCCCGGGCGAACACCGCGTCGCGGTCGGGCGTGTCCCAGGCCGCCACGATCCGCTCGAGGTGCGCGAGGCACTCCGGCTGCCGGGCGGCGAGCGCTTCGAGGATCGTGGCCGCCTTCCACACGAAGATCCCCGCATTCCACAGGAAGTTGCCCGCCGCGAGGTATTCCCTCGCCACGCTCGCCGGCGGCTTCTCCTTGAATCGGCGGACGCGGCACGCCCGTGCGTCACCGAGCGGCCGCGCGAGCGGCTCCCCGGCCTCGATGTAGCCGAAGCTCTCGGCGGGATAGGTGGGCTTGATCCCGAACGTCACCAGCCGGCCTGGCGCCTCCTCGACGAGCGCGGCGGCTTGGAGGATCGCCGTCCGAAACGTCTCCGCCGGCGCGATCACGTGGTCGGACGGCATCACGGCCATCGTCGCCTCGGGATCGTGCCGCGCCACGAGCAGCGCCGCCAGGCCCACGCACGGGGCGGTGTCGCGCTTGCACGGTTCCCCCACGAGCGCCCGCTCGGGCAGCTGCGGCAGCTGCCGGCGGACCGCGGGCAGGAGCCGCTCCGACGTCACGACCATCATCCGCTCCGGCGGCACGAGCCCGTCCAGCCTGGCGACCGTGTCCTCGAGCAGCGTCCGGTCGCCGGCGAGCGGCAGGAGCTGCTTGGGGAGCGCCGCGCGGCTCGCCGGCCAGAACCTCGTCCCCGATCCCCCGGCCATCACGATCGCATGCAACATGAGTGGGCTTCCTTTCGGGCGTAATGTAGCACGCACGGGACGGGCTTCAGCCGGGCTCTTTGGCGTGACTCGCCCAATCCGGCTCGGTGCTGGCCGTGCCCTCTCGTCGGACGTTCGCCTCGGCCCTCCCGGCCTCGGCTCTCTGCATGTCCGCTTGGCTTCGGCATCCATGCCTGCGCTCGCTTCCACAGCCCGCTCGAGGGCAGCGGCCAGCACCGATCCTTCCCGATTCCAGTTGAGGAGCCTGAAGCCGGCGCGGGTGAGTCGCGGCAGCCCGTCCTACGGGCGGCGGATCACCTGCGGCGTGTCGATGTGCGTGCCGCGGGGGAAGGCGGCGGCGACGTCGGTCGCGTCGAGGATCGTGGCGGCGTCGAGCTCGACGTCGACGCCCTCGGCCACGGTGACGCCGGCGTCGGCGAGGAGCCGGCGGGCCTGGTCCACGAGCGCCGCGTGCACGTGCTCCGGTGCGTCGGCCGCCGAGCCGACGGGGTTTTTGAGCGGGGCGAAGCCGTCGCGGGCCTCGATCTCCACCACGGTCACGCGGCCGGCGAGCGGCATGAGGTCGAAGATGAACCGCTCGAACTTGATCGCGTTCGGCGCCGTGGGGCGCACGAGCGAGCCCGCGTCGTCGAGGAAGGGGACCGCCTTGTGGGCGAGGTGGAGCGGCAGGGCGTCGCGACGCGACGCGGCGTCGTCGAGGAACGACTTCGTGAAGCAGTGGACCGCGATCGAGCCGGCATGGAACCGCAGGCGGCCGTCGGTGCGGCGCTCCGCGGCGAGTGCGGGAGACAGGTCGCTGTATTCGACGACCGCGTGCCGGCCGCCCTGTTCGACCACGACGCCGACCCGCTCGCCGGGCTCGCGCTTGACGACGACCTGCGTCGAGAAGTCGGCCCGCGACACCGCGTGGTAGCCGAGGAACTCGCGGTGGAGCGGCAGGGCGAGCGGGTTGTCCACCTGGAAGCTCGCGAGGTGCTCGGCCCCGTGGCGGCCGAACCAGTCGAGGCCGCCCGACTCGGCGAGGGCCACGAGCATGCCGCCGTGGCCGTCCGGGGCCATGGCGAAGTGGTCCGGCGCGTCGAGCAGGATGCGGCCGGTCGTCGCATCCACGGCGGGCAGGTCGTGCTGCCGGAAGACGTGCACGAAATCGGGGTCGAGGCCGCCGTGGTCATGGTCGGCCAGGAAGCGGCGCGTGTCGTCGTCGGTGGCCGAACTCGTCATGATCGCCAGAGGAATGCGGCGGCCGAAGCGGCGGTGGACCGCCCGCAGCTTGCCGAACAACAGCTCGAACAGGTTCGCCCGTGACACCGGGCCGACGGGCACGAGGCCCTTCGGTCCGGTGCAGCCCAGCCGCGTGCCCTGACCACCGGCGACGAGGATCGCCCCGACGCGGCCCTCCGCCAGCAGCCGTTCGCCGGCGGCCTGCGCCGTGGCGGGAGGGATGGCGTTCGTCGAATCGCCAAGCCGCAGACAGGGCGGCGTGACGGCGACCGACAGATCGACCGCCGCCGGCGCCGTGGGTTCGTGCCGCGACGCCGCCAGCCGTTGGAGCGTGCCGAACTCGTCCCAGTCCACGACGGCCAACTGGCCGAGCAGCCGGCTGCGGCTGGCCGTGTCGAGCGCGTGCCAGAACCGCAGGACGTGCATCTGCCCGGCCCGTTCGAGGGCGGATCGCAGCGGCGCGGGGACATCCTGGCAGGGATCGCTCATCCGCGCACCCAGTTCCAGAACAGCAGGCAGAGCAGGGGGAAGCCGACGAAGATCAGCCCGTAGGTGAAGATCGTCGTCCACAGGTTGTCGGGCCAACGGGCCATGGTATCTCCGCTCAGACCGGGGATCGGGCGAAGACGTCGACGGGGATCTCCACCGGCTCCTCCGCGGGCTCGTCGAGCCGGCACTCGATGCGCACGCCCCAGGGCACGATCTCCGCCGCCGTGACGATCGCTTCGACGCCGTCGAAGGGCGTGTCCATCCGCACCTCCGGGACCTGCCGGAAGGCCGGGCAGAACCCGACGTGGCCGTGCGCCGCACGGGCTCCCTGCCCCGGGCACCTGCTGCAGCGGTTCGAGCGGTATGAGCTCGACGGCTTCGACTGCCTCCGTGGCACGCTCGCGCTGGTGGTGCCGCAGGGAGCCCGTGCGGCGCACGGCCACGTCGGGTTCTGCCCGGCCTTCCGGCAGGTCCCGGAGGTGCGGATGGACACGCCCTTCGA
>RFUD01000207.1 GCA_009923125.1 Planctomycetia bacterium | reverse complement strand
TCCCCCGGGGACCTTTCGCATGGCCCGCATCGTGCCCGACAGCCACATGTTCCGCCTCACCCTCGCCGCCGTGCTTGCGTTCGTCGCCGCCGGCGTCCGAGCGGACGACGACGCCTCGGCCCAGCCGGACAGCGGCGCCGAGGCGGCCGCCGCGGCCCGCAAGGTGATGGCGCAGGCCCTGGCGGGCCCCGCTCCTGAACAGCCCCGGAGCCCGGCGCCTCTGGAGCCCATCGACGCCGAAACGCCGGCGACCGCATCGGCGACCGCAGCCCCCCCCGAACTCGCCATCGCGAGGCTCTCGGCGGAGGTGGCCGCGAAGCAGCTCGAGGCCAAGCGGATGGCCCAGAAGTCGCCCGCCGACGCGCTCGCGGCCCTCGATGCCATCGCCGCCCGCGTGGCCCGGGAGAAACTCCCCGACGAGGCCCGCACCCAGCTCGACCGCCGCATCGAACGCACGCGTCGCGAGATCGAGGAACAGACCGGGAAACGCCGGGCCGAAATCGCCCTCGACCGCAAGAACGCCACCATCGAGGCGCAGATCGACCGCGAGCGGGCGAAGCGGGTCGAAGTGGACGAGCGGCTGGCCATGCTCGTCGAGGAATACAACGTGCTGGTGGATGAGCGGCGCTTCGCCGAGGCCGAGGCGATCGCCAAGAAGGCCGCGCAGCTCGCGCCCGACAACGCCATCGTCCGCCAGCTGCTGTCGCAGAGCCGGATGGTGCGGCGGCTGAGCACGCAGCAGACGATCGACGGCACGAAGCAGGCGGCGTTCCTCGACGACGCGGAGGACACCAGCCGTCTCAGCTCGCCGTTCGTCGGCCCGATCACGTTTCCGGAGACGAAGGACTGGACCGACCTCACGAAGAACAGGTCCCGGCTCGAGGCCGAGGGACGCTCCCGGGTGTCCGCGGCCGAGGTCGAGATCCAGAAGAAGCTCGCCGTGAAGGTCCGCGCGGCCCACCGCAACGAGCCGCTGGCCGCCGTGCTCGACACGCTCGCGAAGCAGGCCGGCGTTCCCATCCACCTCGACCTCGTGGGGCTGGAGAGCGAGGCGGTCCGCAGCGACACGCCCGTCACCATCTCGCTCGACCAGCCGATCTCCCTGAAGAGCGCGCTCAAGTTGTTGCTCGAACCGCTGCACCTCGACTACGCGGTCCGCGACGAGGTGCTGAAGGTCACGAGCCCGAAGCTCGTGAAGGGGGAGTACTACAGCGTCTCCTACCCCGTCGCCGACCTCGTGGTACCGATCCTCAACTTCTCGTCGGACGGCATGGGCATCTCCAACGCGTTGCGCGAGGGCTACTCGATGATTTCGGGCACTCGCCTGCAGGTGGAGCCGGGCCCGGTGCCCGCCGCCATCAAGGGCGCGAGCGCGGCCCCGTCGCCCGCCACGGCCCTGGCCCAGATCCAGGGGGGCATGGGCGGCCCGCCGGCGACCGGATCGATGCCTTCGATCCCGTTCGGACCGCCCAGCGTGGGCGGCAGCCAGGCCGATTTCCAGTCACTCATCGACCTGATCCAGAACACGGTGGCCCCGCAGACCTGGAACACGGTCGGCGGGCAGGGTGCGATCCAGCCCTTCCCCACGAATCTCAGCCTGGTCATCAGCCAGACGCAGGAAGTCCACGAGGAGATCGCGGACCTGCTCGTCCAGCTCCGCCGTCTCCAGGACCTCCAGGTCGCGATCGAGGTCCGGTTCATCCGGCTCAACGACACGTTCTTCGAGCGGATCGGCGTGGACTTCGACTTCAACATCCAGACGAACGTCGGCGACCCGCTCAACCTCACGGCCGTTCCCACGCAGACGAACGGCTCGACCTACCCCTCGACGCTCGGCATCCAGGCCCAGCCGGGCGGCCGCTCGCAGACGATCGGGCTCGACAACACCGGCAACCCGGGCGTCGCCCTGTCGCCGCTCGGCAGCCTCAACGTGTTCTCGCCGACGCAGACGACCGGCCAGGGCAACGCGCCCTCGTACGCCCAAAACTACTACTCGATTCCGTTCCGCCAGAACAGCTTCGGCAGCGCGACCGTGCCGTCGCTCCCCGGCCTGCCTGATCCCACGACGTCGGCCGCCAACTTCGGCTTCGCCATCCTCTCCGACATCGAGGCCTTCTTCCTGATCCAGGCCGCCCAGGGCAACACCCGCTCCAACGTCATGCAGGCCCCCAAGGTCACGCTGTTCAACGGTCAGAATGCGACGATCTCCGACATGGTCCAGCGGCCGTTCGTGACGAGCGTCGTGCCGGTGGTCGGCGATTTCGCGGCGGCCCAGCAGCCCGTGATCACCGTGCTCTCCGAGGGAACGGCGGTCAACGTGCAGGCGGTGATCTCGAGCGACCGCCGGTTCGTGCGGCTCACGCTCGTGCCGTTCTTCTCGCAGATCGGCAAGGTCGAGGAGTTCCAGTTCGAGGGATCGCGATCGACGAAGACGAAGAGCAGCGACGAGAAGTCGGGCGTGGACGGCGAGGCGGACGTCGCCGGCGGACCGGGCCTGGGTGCCGGCCTGACGACCGGAATCAAGGCCGACCGCGAGCAGGAGGTCCGCTCGAGCGGCACCACGATCCAGCTGCCGGAGTTCATCATCACCTCGGTGCAGACGACCGTGAGCGTGCCCGATGGCGGGACCGTGCTGCTCGGCGGCATCAAGCGTCTCCGCGAGGGCCGCAACGAGTTCGGCGTGCCCATCCTCTCGAAGATTCCGTACATCAACCGCCTGTTCAAGAACGTCGGCCTCGGTCGGACGACCGACAGCCTTATGCTGATGGTGACCCCCCGCATCATCATCCAGGAGGAGGAGGAGGAGAAACTCCTCGGCTCGAGCACGCCGTGATCGTCGGCACCGCTCGCCCCGCTTCCATGCCGCGACTCTGGATCGTCTCCGGCGCCGTGCTCGGCTTCCTCGGCGTGGCCGCGGGCTCGTTCGGCGCCCACGGCCTGAAGTCGCTGCTCGAGGCCAACGGCCAGTCCGCCAACTGGGAGACGGCCGTCCGCTATTGCCTGGTCCACGCCCTGGCGCTGCTCGCGGTCGGGCTCGCCTCGTCAGTGCCGCAGTCGGGTGCAGCCCGAGGGCTGCTGGCCGGCGCCGGTTGGACGATGCTGCTCGGCACGCTCGTGTTCAGCGGGTTCCTCGCAGCCCTCGCACTCTCCGGTCTGCGGATCCTGGGCGCGATCGTGCCGATCGGCGGCATGCTCATGCTCGCGGGCTGGGCCTGCCTCGCGGCGGCGGGTTGGTGCTCGACGGCCGGCCGGTAAACAGTCGTCCGCGGCCTACTTCACCGCCGGGTCGTCCGCGAACGGGTTCGCCGTGTCGGCCGCCGGCTCGGCCGGCTGTTCCGGCTCCGGCCGCTCCGCCTGCGGCACCGGGCGTTCGACGGCGGGGGACGCCTCTTCGTCGGTCGCCCGGGCGCGGGGCAGCGGTCGGGCGACCGGCTCTGCCGCCTCGATCCTCTCCGGCCGCCGCCGGCGCAGCACGTCGGCCTCCCCGTCTTCGATGCCCGAGTACCGCTGCCGGTTCCCCTCGCGGACGCGCTGCAGGGACGCGACGCGGGCCCGGCTGCGATACTCCTCGAGTTTCAGGCGATCGCATCCCTGCACCCGCTCCAGGGCCCGCGACACGGCCTGGCTGCTCACCGCACCACGACCGTCGGCCTCGAGGTTGGCCCCCTGCTGGAAGTCGGCCTCGGCCTCGTCCATGCGTCCCAGTTTCAGGGCCGCGAGCCCGCGGAAGTAGTGCACCCGCGGATCGTTGCTGCCGGCCTCGATCACCCGCGAGAGTTCGTCATAGCTGCATTGGAAGTCGCCGTCGTAGAACGCGTGCACGCCGTTGCCGTAGGCGACGGTCAGGGCCGCCGGTTCGGCGCCCGCGCGGGCCTCCGGCGGCAGGACGCATACGGCGCCGACGAGGATCAGCGAACGAAGAATGTGCCGCGGCATGAGACGGTTCTCCCTGGGGACATTCGTTGGTATCGGCAACCGCCGTCGCCGCGGGGACGGTTGCCCGGGCGGGCTGGTACAGCCTGCCAGCCCACGCCTCATCGGGGTCGCAAATTCTCCCCATCCCCCGCGGTTCCGCGGGCGGCGGCATGCCGGCGGAAGGTCGCCTCGTCGAGAAACACGGCCGGACGCACCAGCTGCAGCATGATCGGCTCCCGCGGCCAGCCGAAGGCGGCGAGCAGCCGGTCGAAGGCCGGCGGCGGACAACTCCCCTTGAGATCGACGAGCAACACCCGCCCGTCCCGCTCGAACGCGTTGCCGTCCACCTGCCACGACAAGCCCTCGCGCGGGCTCGTCCAGACGAACGACCCGTCCGGCTCGGTGAACATCCGCTCCAGGCCGTCGAGACGCGCGAAGGCCTCGTCGAACCCCACGGCGAGCGGCGCCATGGCGTCGCCGGGAGCGACGGCGAGCGTGGGCCAGACGCCCCACGGGTCGCGATGGGCCGGCCCCTGCGGCACCGCATCCGGGAGCCTGTGCAACGTCACGTCGAACGCGTAGAGCGGGTCGTGGCGACCGGGCTGCATCGACGGCTGCTCCTCAGGTTCGCGAAGCGGCGACGCTCTCCGCCACCCAGGCGGCGTAGGACGCCGAGGCCGAAACGAGCGACACGACCAGCTGCGGCGTCCGATATTCGTGCCCCTCGAGGATCGCCGCCGCACATGCCTCGGCCCGGTCGCGGCTCGTCTTGGCGGTGCAGGAAAACTCCTCCGCCATCTCGACCCGCCCCTCCCAGCGGTAGACGCTGGTGATCGGGCCGTCGATCTGCACGCAGGCGGCAAGCCGCCCGCTCACCAGGCGCGAGCCGCAGGCGGCGGCGAGTTCGCGCCGCGAGAATGTCGTGCGCAGTTCCACGATCGTGTCTGCCGGTTCGTGCGCCGCCATGTCGTCCGCGATGATCATGCGCCAAGCGGGCCTCCGCTCATGCCGCCTCCGACGTGCGACCGCGAACGGCCGGGGCGTCGGCGGCCTGCCCGTCGTCCGCCAACGGCCACCATTCTTGCACGCCGGCCGATCCTTCGTCGGCGTCGAGAACGGCGACC
>RFUD01000206.1 GCA_009923125.1 Planctomycetia bacterium | reverse complement strand
CTCCTCCGGCTCCGTCGGAGCGGGGGGCAGGTTGTCGAGCGGGGAACCGCCGGCGGGTTTCACCCCCCCGGACTTCCTGAAGCCGGGTTGGACCTTTTCCGGCAGCAACGATGCCACCTGCTCCGGCAGCATGCCGGCGAGCTTGAATGGATCCCGCTGAAAGCCCCACAGCAGGATCGCGTAGGTGATCGGGATCGCCATCAGGCCGCCGAGCACGATGCCGATGAGTTGGCCGATGCCACCGCCCTGCGAGCGGGCGGGCCGTGCGGCGACCGGCGCGACGGCCGTGGCCACGGCCGCGCCGGCTGCCGCCATGTCGTCCGCCACGACGGGATCGGACTCCGGACCGCCGACCGGGAAGTCGTCGCCCGATTCGTCGGCGTCGCCGCCGTCGAAACGCGGCGCATCGACCGCCGCCGGTTCGACCGCGGGGAAATCATCGAGTGTCGATTCCGACTCGATCGTGTCGGCCCAGTCGTCGGTCGCCTCGATGTCACTCACGGGATCGATCTCGCTGGGGGACACGACGCCGGACGTGCCGGTGCCCACCTCGACGTGCGACGACCCGGACGACAGGGGCACTTCGCCCACGACATGCAGGTCGTTCGCCGCCTCCGGCTCGCCGAACGGATCGTCGCCGAGGAAATCGGAGATCGCGGCTGCGGGCTGTTCGTCGCCGGATGGCGCGGGGGGAAACACCGCGAGGGGGGGCTCCGGCTCCGGGCCCGTTTCCGATTCCTCGAGCCATGCGGAGACGCCGCGCTCGTCCGCATCCTCGGCGGCATCGTGCGTCAGCGCGCTGAAGGGATCGATGCCCCCGGCGGAGTCGATCCGAATGATGGGCTCCTCGCCCGCCTCGGGGCTCGCGTCGTTGTCCGCGGCGGACGACAGTGGTCCTTCCGGATCGGCTGCGGGACCGACCGCCCCGGCGAACGGGTCGTCCGAGACCTCGCCGGCCGTGTCGAAGGAAAAGCTGAAGGCCTCGTCGGCCTGGCCGCCGCTCTCGTCCTCGATGCCCGCCCACGGATCGGGCGTCGAATCGTCTTTGTCGTCCACCATGATGTCCTCGCCGGCCGCAAAGGCTCCTTCGAATCCGTGACCCCGAACACGCCGCCCGGAAGTCTACCACCGGCGAAAGTCGGAGGGAAAACGCCCTCCCGGGGGCGGCTTCGCTACAGGCCGTGCGCCGCACCGTACCGCCGCCGCAGGCTTGCGACGAGCCACTCCTCCGAGACCGGGCCGCCGGTCGCCCGCTCGACGAGCCGCTCGGAGCCGAGCAGTCGGCCATGGGCGTGGACCTCGCGCCGCAGCCAGTCGAGCAGGCCGGCGAACCTGCCCGCGGCGATGTCGCGGTCGAGCCCCGGCATCGCCCCCTCCGCCGCATGCATCAACTGGGCTGCGAATATGTTGCCGACGGTGTACGTGGGAAAGTACCCGATCAGTCCCGCGGCCCAATGCACGTCCTGCAGCACCCCCTCGGCGTCGCTCGGGGGCCGCAGGCCGAAGTCCCGCTCGAAGCGGTCGTTCCACGCCTCGCGGAGATCCGCGACCGGGAGCGTGCCCTGCACGACCGCGCGCTCGAGGTCGAACCGCAGCATCACGTGCAGGTTGTACGTGACCTCGTCGGCTTCGACGCGGATGAACGAGGGCTTCACCGCCATCAACGCCCGCTGCACGTGTTCCGCGTCGGCGTCGGCGAGCGCCTCGGGAAACGCCTGCCGCGCGAGCGGAAAGCACCACGACCAGAAGGCGATCGAGCGGCCGACCAGATTTTCCCACAGTCGCGACTGCGACTCGTGCACGCCCAGCGAGGCCGCTTCGCCGGGAGGCAGGCCGAACCAGTCGCGGGGCAGCCCCTGTTCGTAGAGCCCGTGCCCCGCCTCGTGGAGCACTCCGTACAGCGCGGTGGGCAGGAACCGCTCGTCCCACCGGGTCGTGATCCGACAGTCGTCGGGGCCCACCGTCGTGCAAAACGGATGCGTCGTCGTGTCCAGCCGGCCGCGGTCGAAGTCGAAGCCGATGCGGGCCGCGACCTCGTGGACGAAGCGTCGCTGCGCCTCCAGCGGGAACCGCCGCTCCAACACGGTGGCGTCCGGTTTGGCCGCCGCGCCGGTGCAGTCGCGCACCAGTCCGACGAGGGCGGTCCGCAGACCGTCGAACCTCGTGGCGATCGCCCGCCACGAGGCGTCGGGTTCGTAGTCGTCCATCAGGGCGTCGTAGGGATCGCGATCGGGAAGCTGGCAGGCTGCCTGCTCGCGCTTGAGCGCGAACATGCGCTCGAGCCAGGGGGCGAACGTGCCCCAGGACGACTCGGCCCGCGCGGCCCGCCAGGCCTGCTGGGCCTCGACGCTGGTCTTCGCCAGTTCGCCGACGAGCCGGGCGGGCAGACGCGCATGTTTGTCGAAATCCCTCCGCAGCAGCCGGATCGTGCCGGCGACCTCGGGCGGCCCCGACCGCCCCAACGGCCCGTCCGCGAGCCGGACGATCCGCTCGCCGTGCGCGGGATCGGTCCGCGCGTGGTGCACGAGTTCCGCGAGGGCTGCCGCCTGCTCGGCCCGATAGCCGCCGCCGTGCGGCGGGAGATACGTCTGCTCGTCCCAGCCGAGGAGCGCCTCGACGGACGCCAGACGGGCCGCGCTGCGGGCCTGCCTGCACACCTCGGCGAACAGTTCCTCGGG
This sequence comes from Planctomycetia bacterium, assembly GCA_009923125.1. GTDB lineage: Bacteria > Planctomycetota > Planctomycetia > Pirellulales > UBA1268 > RGVT01. The sequence continues at coordinate 2,387 of RFUD01000206.1, read as the reverse complement.
CGACTGGCCGGTACCTGGGGACGTCGAGGCTGTCGAGGTGGTCATGAAAGTCCTGGCGGTGATGGCGATCTCTGGTCGCCGTGGTCGTCAGCGCGGTGGAGTATGCTGGTGGACACACGGAGACGCAAACGGGTCATGCTCGACGCGCTGGTGGTCGCTCCTCATCCCGACGACGCGGAACTCGGCATGGGCGGCACGATCGCCCTGATGCTCGCGCGGGGACTTTCGGTGGGCGTGCTCGACCTCACCGACGGCGAGCCGACACCCCTCGGTTCGCCGGAGATCCGCGCCCGCGAAACGGCCGCCGCCACGGCGGTGCTGGGGATCCCGTGGCGCGAGAATCTGGGCCTGCCCAACCGGCGACTGCGGGCCTCGCTCGCCGCCCGGAGCAGACTGGCGGCGGTGATCCGCCGGACCCGGCCGCGCTGGCTCTTCGCCCCCCACTGGGTCGATGCCCATCCCGACCACACGGCCGCCACCCGGCTCGTCGAGGCGGCCCGCTTCTGGGCCAAGCTCTCGAAGTGCGATCTGCCCGGCGAACCCTGGCACCCGGAGAGGATCTACCACTACCCGTGCGTGCACCTCAAAGTCGTCATCAAGCCGGCGTTCGTGGTGGACGTATCCACCACGTGGGACCTCAAGGCCCGGAGCCTCGCCTGCTACGCCAGCCAGTTTCCCCAGACCGCGCCCCGACCCTCGGTTCTCGACCGCGTGGCAGCCTCGGCAAGCTGGTGGGGCGCGATGATCGGCACCACGCACGGCGAACCGTTCACGGCCCGTGAACCGCTCGGCATCCGTGGCTTCACCGACCTTTTCTGAACGGCCCGTCCCGCCGGGACGATGCGGTCACGCGACACCCCCTCCGGGATGGCTGGCCCGATCGCGGAGACTCGGGGGGCTTGCGGCGGAAGGCTGCTGTGTCGATCAGCGTCGTGCCGATACCCCTTGAGCCGGCGGCGCACCGTCCTGCCCCACGTCCGGCATCCCTCGTCCCCGAGAGCATGCCGATGCCGGCCCGAGACATCAACGTGATCGCCCTCGTCAAGGGGGGAGAGCGGTACGTGTTCCTCTACGACGACGAGAGCCGTGCGGAAACGCTCAAGACGCTGGGACGCTACGCCGCCAATCCGGACCTCAGTTTCTCGTGGTACGACGCGGCGGTGCTCGGGCAGAAGGTGCGGCTCAACGCGCCCCAGGCCAATCGCCTCCGGAGCGTGCCTCCCGCCGACCGCACCGCGTGATCCGGGAACAATCGCCCGCGTATGGCCGTGTCCCGTCCGGTCCCCGGAACTTTCACCGCTTCGAGCGACCGCTTTCTGCGGTTCATGGCGGCTGAACGCGGCGCCTCGCCGCTGACACTCAAGAGCTACCGCGAGGATCTGCTGCAGCTGCAGGAGTTCCTGGAATCCGCCGGCTGCCGGAGCCCGGCGGACGCGTCGAGCACGCTCCTGCGCCGCTTCCAGTCGGGCCTGGGCGCGGCCGGCTACGCGCCCTCCACCGTGGCCCGCAAGCTCGCGAGCATGCGGAGCTTCTACGCCTTCGGCCAGCGCGAGGGATGGGTCAAGGTCAACCCGGCCAAGCCCCTGCGCAGCCCGCGCCGGCCACGGAAGCTGCCCGGTTTCCTCACCGGCGACGAGATCGCCCGCCTGCTCGCAACGCCCAGGCCGGCGCAGGCCGGCGGCCTTCGCGACCGCGCGATCCTCGAGCTGATGTACTCCTCCGGTGTCCGTGTCCGCGAACTCGTCGGTCTCGATGACGGCGACCTCGACCTCTCCAACGGCACCATCCGGGTCCGCGGCAAGGGCCGCCGCGAGCGGCTCGGGATCGTGGGCACACACGCCCGCGCCGCCCTCCGCGCCTGGCTGGCCGCCCGGCCGCAGCCGGCCCAGTCCACGGGCCGCAGCCGACCGCTGTTCACCAACCGCTTCGGGCCCGCCTGCTCGACAAGCACCTGGCGACCTCCGGCCTCGCGGGGAAGGCGAGCCCCCACACGCTGCGGCACAGTTTCGCCACGCACCTTCTCGACGCCGGCGCCGACATCCGCAGCGTGCAGGAACTGCTCGGCCACAAGAGCCTCGTGACCACGCAGATCTACACCCACGTGACGACGACCCGCCTGCGCGAAGCCTTCGACAAGGCCCACCCCCGCGCCACATGACGCGCGCTGATCGCGGGGCGTCACGGCCTCGGGCTCCCCATGCCCCGTCGCCGGACGCTCACTGCGGGCCTCCAGCCAATCCCGTTCGGCACGAGATTTGCGCATCGGGACCTGGCGGTGATCGTGGAGATAGGGAACTTCTGGTCCTGCTGGCGTTATCGTGCGCGTCATGGGCGGACGTAGGAAGCGGGAGATCCGTGATCAGGACGTGCAGGGACTGAAGTTCCTG
>RFUD01000205.1 GCA_009923125.1 Planctomycetia bacterium | reverse complement strand
GCGGGCCATCGTCCGCGTTCAAAACCCGCTCGCGCTCGACGACACGAGCCAGCCGCAGCCCGACGTCACCATCCTCAGGCCACGTTCCGATTTCTACGCGGCTGGCCATCCGGGCCCGGCCGATGCCCTGCTCGTGGTCGAGATCGCCGACACGACGCTCCCCTTTGACCTCGAGGTAAAGGTGCCACTGTACGCCGCCGCCGGCATCCCCGAGGTGTGGGTGATCGAGGCCCTGTCGCGGAGGACGCATGTCTTCCTCCGGCCGGAGGCGGGCCGATTTCTCGAGCGCGACGTCGTCGAGCCAGATCGCATCCTCGCCTGCGGCGGCAGCATGGCAGGCCGCGACGCCCTCGCCGGCATCGAACTCACGCTCGGCTCGCTCCTACCGCAGGCGTGAGTTGCAGTTCGATCGTGACGTCCGTCGCCGGCCAAGGTTCTCGTCGATTGCCGGACCGCCTGGATTCCACGTTGACCGGGCGACGTCCTGGTACATATACTGAACGGGCGTTCCGTCAGAACCTTGCGAGCGAGTCTCACGACGATGCCTCTGACTGAATTTGATCGGCTGCCACTTGCTGCCAATGACCGTGCCGCCGTGCTCGAAGCGGCCCAGTGCCTCGCCGCACTTTTGCCGGTCGAGCGTGTCGTGCTCTACGGCTCGAAGGCTCGCGGTGACGATCGTCCCGATAGCGACATCGATCTGCTGATTCTCACCAGCCGGCCATTGACCGTCGCCGAAGGCTTCCAGGTGACCAACCTGATGCAGCCCGTGCAGCATCGCCATCACTGTATCATCAGCCCTCTACGGCTGAGTGCCGATGAGTGGTATCACGGGGTGTATCAGGTGCTGGGCATTCGCCACGAGATTGATCGCGACGGCATCGACGTGCCGCTGGCTCCCCAAGCACATTCGATGCGCCGTCCGGAGGCTGTCTCGCGATGAGCCCGGACGAGGCCCGCGCCCGCGTGATAGCGTGGTCGATCGAGCGGGCACGCGTGCGGCTGGATGCAGCGGAACGCGAACTCGAGGCCGGGGTGCCGCAACTCGCGGCAGACCACGCCTATTACGCCTGCTTCCATCTTCTCTCGGCGATTTTTCTGCAGGAGGGGCTGACGCTCAAACGCCACTCAGCGGTGCGGTCTGCCCTGCATGAGCGATTGATTCAAACGGGCCGTCTCGATCGATCCTGGGGCAGTGTCTTCGACCGGCTGGCCGAACTGCGGACGAAGTCGGTGTATACCGCGCTTTTTGCGCTGGATGACGCGACTGGTCGGGCCGTCGTGGATGAAGCCACGAAACTGGCGGCCGAACTGCAGCGGATGCTCCCTTCGACATAAGTGACTCTACCCGCGGCCCGGTGTGCGCGGCGTTCCGCGATCTTCGCCGGCGAGGCCCTGCCAGTGGTCGCGGTAGGCCCGCGGGGCGAAGCCCGTCTTCTTCTTGAAGAGCTTCGAGAAGTGATAGGGGTTTCGAAACCCGAGGGCCGTGGCCACCTGCTTCACCGAAATCGTCGAGTCGCGCACGACGGATCACCTGCTGCACGTGCTGCCCTGGTACTTTGGGGTATTCCCACCGCCGGGCAGCGCTGGCACACTCAGAAGGGCGGCGCGACGCCGTGCAGGGCCCCCACGCTTGGAGAGATCCCATGGCTACACCATCCCCACGCCCCACCGCGGTCTCCCGCCGCTCGTTCACGGCCGCAGCCGCTACCGCGGTCTCCACGACGATGGTGCATTCGTCGCTCGCCGCGGCCGACACGCGCGAACTGCGGATCGGCGTGATCGGCTGCGGCGGCCGCGGCTCGGGGGCGATCAACGATTCGCTCTCGATCAACGAGGGCGTGAAGCTCGTGGCCACGGCCGACCTCTACGGCTCGAAGTGCGCGTCGCTCTGGAAGGCGATGCGTGAGGCCCACCCGGGCAAGGTGGCGAGCGCCGACACGATCCACGAAGGGTTCGATGGCTATCGCCGCATCCTCGACGACCCCTCGATCGACCTCGTGCACGTCACGACGTCTCCCGGCTTTCGGCCGTCCTACACGCTCGCCGCCGTCGAGGCTGGCAAGTACGTGTTCACCGAGAAGCCGGCGTGCGTCGATCCGGCGGGCTACCGCACGTGCCTCAAGGCCCACGACGCGGCCATCGCCAAGGGCACGGCGATCGTGGCCGGCACGCAGTATCGCCGCCAGGTCAACTACCTCGGTGCGATCGAGCAGATTCGCAACGGTGCGATCGGCGACGTCATCGGCGCGACGGCCCGCTACTGCGCTGGCGGCATCTGGTATCGCCCACGGACCGAGGGGATGAGCGACGCCGAATACCAGATGAACAACTGGTATCACTTCGTCTGGCTCTCCGGCGACCAGATCGTCGAGCAGGCGGTGCACAACCTCGACACGATGAACTGGGTGATGGGGGCCAACCCCGTGGCGGCCTTCGGGTCGGGCGGCCGGTTCACGCGGCCCGACGACAGCGAACTCTGGGACAGCTTCAGCATCAACTACGAATATCCGGGCGACCGCATCGTGTCGTTCATGTGCCGGCAGATCCCGGGCGCGGCCACGGACGTGTCGAACGTGGTCTACGGCTCGAAGGGCGAGTGCCACATCGGGGCGGCGAATGCCGGCTCGCGGATCTTCGATCGGGCCGGCAAGGAGGTGTGGGAAATGAAGGGCAGCATCGCCGACGCCTACAAGCAGGAACACAAGGACCTCGTCGATTCGATCCGCGCCGGCAAGCCGATCGTGGAGCTGCGGCAGATGGCCGACAGTTCGCTCGTGGCGGTGATGGGCCGGATGGCCGCCTACACCGGGCAGAAAGTATCCTGGAAGTTCCTCACGGAGGAGTCGCAGCTCGACCTCTTCCCGAAGGATCTCACGTGGACGTCGTCGCTGCCGCGGCAGGCGCCCGCGGTGCCTGGAAAAACGAAACTGATCTGAAAGGACGCGCTCGCACCATGAAGCCTTCCCCGACCGTCGTGCCGTCCGCCCCGATCTACCGCGGCCCCCTGCCCCACGTGCACGCCGTCGAGCGGCTGCCCGTCACGGTGTACGACCAGCCGGGCGATGCCAGCCGCGCGGTGGCCCGCGAGATCGCCGACCTCGTACAGTCGCGCGCCGCGGCAGGAAAGACCACGGTGCTCGGCCTCGCCACCGGCTCCACGCCCGTCGGCGTCTACGACGAATTGATCCGGCTCCACCGCGAGGAGGGCGTGTCGTTCAAGACGGTCGTCACGTTCAACCTCGACGAATACTGGCCGATGCAGCCCGACGCCCTGCAGAGCTATCACCGCTTCATGCGGGAGCACCTCTTCGACCACCTCGACATCCCGAAGGCCACTATTCATATCCCGGATGGCACGCTCGCCCGGGCCGACGTGGCGGCTGCCTGCGCCCGCTACGAAGAGGCGATCCGGGCCGCGGGCGGCATCGACCTCCAGATCCTCGGCATCGGCCGCACGGGCCACATCGGCTTCAACGAGCCGGGCAGCGCCATCGACAGCCGCACGCGATTGATCACGCTCGACAGCGTCACGCGGTCCGACGCCGCCAGCGACTTCTTCGGCGAGTGGAACGTGCCGCGGCAGGCGATCACCATGGGCGTGGGCTCGATCCTGGACGCCCGCCGCGTCGTGCTCCTCGCGTTCGGTGAGCACAAGGCGACGATCGTGCGCAAGGCCGTGGAGGAGCCGCCGTGCAGCCACGTGTCGGCGAGTGCCTTGCAGCAGCACGCCGATGCGAAATTCGTGCTCGATCGGGCCGCCGCGGCCCGGCTCACACGGTTCGAGGCGCCGTGGGTCGTGGGGCCGCTCGATTCGATGGGCCTCGAGTGGACCGATGCGGTCGTCCGCAAGGCGGTGATCTGGCTCGCCCTCACACTCGGCAAGCCGATCCTCAAGCTCACCGACGAAGACTACAACGAGCACGGCCTCCAGGACCTGCTCTCGCACCGCGGGAGAGCCTACGACCTCAACATCGAGGTCTTCCGTGCGATGCAAGACACGATCACCGGCTGGCCGGCCGGCAAGCCGGGCACGTCGCGGCGGATCCGCGGGCTCGACGCCACCGCCGAGGCGAAGAAAGCCGCCGAGTTCCCCAAGCGCGTGATCGTGTTCAGCCCGCATCCCGACGACGACGTGATCAGCATGGGCGGCACGTTCATCCGCCTCTGCGAGCAGGGGCACGAGGTGCACGTGGCCTACCAGACGAGCGGCAACATCGCCGTGTGGGACGAGTCGGCCGACCGGCACGTGGACTTCGTGGAGGAGTTTTGCAAGGCGTTCGGCGTCGGAGCGAAAGCCGGCGAGGTCGCCGACAAGATCCGCTCGTTCCTGAAGTCAAAACCCGCCGGCGCGATCGACCTGCCTGAACTCCAGACCGTGAAGGGCTTGATCCGCCGTACCGAAGCGCGGGCCGGTGCCCGCTACTCGGGCGTGAAGCCGGGCAACATCCACTTTCTCGACCTGCCCTTCTACGAGACGGGCACCGTGCGCAAGAAGCCGATCGGTGCCGACGACATCGCGATCACCGTAAAGCTCCTGGAGCAGGTGAAGCCGCACCAGGTGTACGCCGCCGGCGATCTCTCCGATCCGCACGGCACCCACCGCGTCTGCCTCGCGGCGATCACGCGGGCGCTCGACGAGGTGAAAAACCGCGACTGGGCGAAGCAGTGCGAACTCTGGCTCTACCGCGGCGCCTGGCAGGAGTGGGAGCCGCACGAGATCGAGATGGCGGTGCCGCTCTCGCCTGACGAGGTGGAGCGAAAGCGGATGGCGATCTTCAAGCACGAGAGCCAGAAGGATCGCGCCCTCTTCCCCGGCCCGACCGACCCGCGCGAGTTCTGGCAGCGGGCCGAGGACCGCAACCGCGATACGGCCCGGCTCTACGACAAACTCGGCCTCCCCGAATACGAAGCCATCGAGGGCTTCGTGCTCCACCGCGGCTGAGGAAGGCGAAGCCGCCGTTGTGAACGCCAGCCAGAAATCGCTGGCACGTAAGCAGAGCCAGGGGCTTCAACTCCGAATCCTGAGCACCCGCTGCAGGCGGTTCCACGGACCCATATCTTCCGCGCGTTCGCAGATCGGCCGCAGCGTCTGCTC
>RFUD01000204.1 GCA_009923125.1 Planctomycetia bacterium | reverse complement strand
GCCGGCGTATTTGACCAGCGGAGCCATGGATGGCGCAGCGCAGGCAAATCCGAGTGAGCCGGAGCCTGGAGGGCGAAGGCGAACGTCCGGCGAGACGGTACGGGGTAACCCCGAGCCGGCTTTGGCGCGTTGATGGGAAGCATGACACGCTGAAGGCGGTGCTACGAATATGCCTCAAACAGCACGCCCTCCCGCGGCCTTGAGAGCGATGTATTATTTGAGAGCCCCGTCATCGCCGAGTGCCCCCGATGCTCACCCCCTCCCAAGTCGTCGACACGTACTTTCTCGAGTCGCGGCACCAGTTGCTCGAGATCGCGGCGTATCTCGACCGCTACGACGCCGCGGTCGCCCGGGCCGGGGAACGCAACGGGGAGGCGGCGGCCGACGAAAAGAAGCTCGCCGTGCTCCGCCGGGCGCTCGAGATCGTCGCCGAGCCCAAGCCCGCGGCGGAGCGGACCGTCGCGCTCCTCGAACTGTTCGCGACCGTCTAGACCGCCCGCCGGGAAGACACCCATGCAGATCATCCAGCCGCACTACCACGCGATCGCCCGCACCGCGCAGGACTACGAGCGGATGGCGATGAGCGGCGTCGTGGCCGTGGCCGAGCCGGCCTTCTGGGCGGGGTTCGACCGCAAGTATCCCGAGACGTTCCTCGACTACTTCCGGCAGATCAGCGAGTTCGAGCCGACGCGGGCGGCGCAGTACGGCATCCGGCACTTTTCCTGGGTGGCTGTCAACCCGAAGGAGGCCGAGAACCCCGTGCTCACCCGCGATGTCCTGAAGCACTTTCCCGAGTTTTTCGCCAAGCCCACGGTGCTCGGCGTCGGGGAGACGGGGCTCCACAAGTCGACGAGAAACGAGTGCGAGTCGCTGGAGGCACACGTCGAGATCGCGATGCGGCACGGCCAGCTCGTCTTGATCCACACGCCGCACCTGGCCGACAAGGCCCACGGCACGAAGCGGGTGCTCGAGGTGCTCGCCGGGATGAACGTCGATCGCGAGCGGATCTGGATCGACCACGTCGAGGAACAGACGATCCGGCCCTGCCTCGATGCCGGCTACTGGGTCGGATTCACGCTCTATCCGATCACGAAGTGCTCGCCGAAGCGGGCGGTGGACATGCTGGAAAAATACGGCACGGATCGGATCCTCGTGAACTCGTCCGCCGACTGGGGGCCGAGCGACCCCTTCACGCTCCAGGAGTGCATCCTCGAATTTCGCCGGCGGGGTCACTCGCTGCAGGAGGCCATCGAGGTGTTCCACAACAACCCCTGCCGGTTCCTCGGGCAAAATCCCAAGTTCGACATCCAGCCGATCCGGATCGAGACCGTGACGGGAGCGGCCGTCTCCGCCTGACGGCACCAGCGCAGGACGCCTTCGCCATGCCCGCCTCCGGCACGACGCAGCTTTCGATCATGCGGCAGTTGTCGTTCTGCGCCGGGCACCGGCTCCTCGGCCACGAGGGGAAGTGCGCGTTCTTCCACGGCCACAACTACAAGGTGGATGTCGAGGTGGCTCCGCGGGACGGCGGCGCCGTGCTCGACGCGGTTGGCCGGATCGTGGACTTCGCCGTGATCAAACGGCGGCTTCTCGGCTGGATCGACGAGCACTGGGACCACGGCTTCATCGTGTCGGCCGACGACACGAACGGCCAAGCAGCCCTCGCGCTCGTCGAGCCCGGCAAGACGTTCGTGCTGCCGTACAACCCGACCGCGGAGAACATGGCCCGCTACCTGCTCGAGGTGGTCGCTCCGCAGACGCTTGGCGATCTGCCGGTCGTCGTGCAGCGGATCGTCGTCTGGGAGACCGACACCTCCTGCGCCACCGCCACGCGGTAACACCGTCCCATGCTCCCCCATCCCGGCCGCTACCCAACGACCCGCCTTCGCCGCACCCGGCAGCACGACTGGCTGCGCCGGATGGTCGCCGACACGGCGCTTGCGCCGGCCGACCTCGTCTGGCCGCTGTTCGTCCATGAGCACGAGGCGAGCCACCCGGTGGCGAGCATGCCGGGCGTGGAGCGGCTCTCGATCGACGGCATCGTGAAGGCGGCGGCCGAGGCCGCCACCCTCGGCATCCCGGCGATCGCGCTGTTTCCGGTGCTCGACGCCCGCGACAAGACCGACGACGGTCGCCATGCGCTCGACGCCGAAAACCTCCTCTGCCGGGCCGTACGGGCCGTGCGCAACGAAACGGCCGACGCCGTCGGCATCATCTGCGACGTGGCGCTCGACCCCTACACGACGCACGGGCACGACGGCCTCCTTCACGAGGGCAGGATTCTCAATGATGAGACGGTGGACGTGCTCCGCCGGCAGGCGGTCGTTCTCGCGGAGGCGGGCTGCCACGTCGTGGCACCTTCCGACATGATGGACGGACGGGTCGGGGCGATCCGCCAGGCCCTCGACGACGCACGTCGTCATGACGTGTGCATCCTGTCGTACGCGGCGAAGTATGCCTCGGCCTTCTACGGGCCGTTTCGCGACGCACTCGGCAGCCACGCAGCCCTCGCTACCGCGGCGGCGCTCGGCGTGGCCGACAAAAAGACCTACCAAATGGATCCGGCGAACGGCGACGAGGCCCTGCGCGAGGTGGCCCTCGACCTCGCCGAGGGGGCCGACATGGTGATGGTGAAACCTGCCGGCACGGCGCTCGACGTGATCTGGCGGGTGAAGCAGGCCTTCGGCGTTCCCACGCTCGCCTATCAAGTGAGCGGCGAGTACGCGATGATCCAGGCCGCGGCGGCGAACGGCTGGCTCGACGGGCGGAAGGCGGCCGTCGAGAGCGTGCTCGTGATGAAGCGGGCGGGTGCGGACGCGATCCTCACCTACTTCGCGCCCGAGATCGCCCGGGCGATCCGCGTGGGGCAAGCGTCCCGCTTGCCATGAACTTCGACCGGCTAAAGCCTGTCTTACGGTGACGACTTCGGCCTGAAGGCCACGAGCCGCTCTGGCTTCGTTTCGAGCCGTGGGGCGTCGCTCTTGCCCGTGTGGATCAGGTCGATGCAGTAGGGGATCGCGGGAAACACGGCATCGAGGCATTCGCGGATGCTCTTGGGCCGCCCCGGCAGGTTGACGACGAGCGCCCGGCCGCAGACGCCGGCCGTCTGCCGCGAAAGGATCGCGGTGGGCACTTTCTCGAGCGACACCTTCCGCATCAGCTCGCCGAATCCGGGCAGCAGCTTCGTGCACACGCGCTCGGTGGCCTCGGGCGTGACGTCGCGCGGCGCGGGGCCCGTGCCGCCCGTCGTGACGACGAGGCAGCAGCCGGCGTCAGCCATTTCGTGAATGGCCGAAGCGATCGTCTCGAGGTCGTCGGGCACGATCCGCTCCCGCACTTCCCAGGCGCTCGCGAGCACCTCGGCCAGGTAGGCGCGGATCGCCGGCCCGCCCTCGTCGGCATACTCGCCGCGGCTGGCGCGGTCGGAGACGGTGAGGATGCCGATCCGGGCTGACATGGGCAGAACCGCTTTCGCCTGGCAGGACGAAGCCCGTTACATCACACCGCGCGATTCGAGCAGGTGCACGAGCGCGTCCACGCACTTGCCAACCGGCCACTCGTGCGTCGGGAGCACGAGATCAGGGTTTGCAGGGGCCTCGTAGGGGGCCGTCACCCCCGGGAAATTCGCGAATTCCCCCTTGTCGGCAAGCCGATAGTGGCCGTCTGTGTCACGGGTGCGGCAGACCTCGATCGGGGCTGAGAGATGAACGACGAGGAAGCGATCCCTGCCGACCCGCTCGGCGGCCTTCTGGCGCACCGCCTCGTCGGGCGCGACGAACGCGCCGATGCAGATGATGCCGGCGTCGTTGAACAGCCGCGCCACTTCCACGCTCCGGCGGAGGTTCTCGCTCCGTTCTCCCGTGGTGAAGCCCAGATCCTTGCTGATGCCCAGCCGCATGTTCTGCCCGTCGAGCACCGTGACGGCTCTGCCCAGGTCGAAGAGCCGCCGCTCGAGGGCCCGGGCGAGTGTCGACTTGCCGGAGCCGGTGAGCCCCGTGAGCAGGAGCGTGACGGGCTTCTGGCCGAATCTGGCCTCGCGTTCCTCGGCCGTCACGCCGCTCGTCTGCCCGTGGATGTGCGGCTCGGCGGCGTCGGCCCAGTGGTCGGAGGCCGCCTCGTCGGGCTCGCGGTCGAGGATCATGCCGGCGCCAACGGTGGCGTTGGTCACCCGGTCGATCATGATGAACGCACCAGTGGCCCGGTTGCGGCGGTAGGCGTCGAACGCGATCGGGCTCGTGAGCGTGATCGCGCAGCGGCCGATCTCGTTGAGGCCGAGCGTCGGCGTGGGCTGCCGGTGCAGGGTGTTGACGTCGATCCGATAGCGCAGCGTGCTCACGGCGCCGGTCGTCACCTTGCTCGTCTGCTTGAAGAGATACTGCTTGCCCGGCACGAGCGGCTCGTCGCTCATCCACACGATCGAGGCCTCGAACTTCTGATCGACCTTCGGCACGTTGCCGGGCCGCACGAGCATGTCGCCGCGGCTCGAGTCGATTTCGTCTTCGAGCGTGAGTGTCACCGACTGCGGGGCGAAGGCCTCCTCGAGCTCGCCGTCGAAGGTCACGATCGACTGCACCCGGCTTCTCTTGCGCGACGGGAGCGACATGATCTCGTCACCGCGGCGGATGATGCCCGAGGCGATCGTGCCGGCGAACCCGCGGAAATCGAGGTTCGGCCGGAGGACGAACTGCACCGGAAAGCGGAAGTCCTCGAGGTTGCGGTCGGAGCCGATGTACACCGTCTCCAAGAGCGGCATCAGCGGGGAGCCCGTGTACCACGGCATGTTCGGGCTCGGGGCCACGACGTTGTCGCCCTTCAGCGCCGAGATCGGCATGAAGTGGACGTCGGGGAGTTCGAGCCGGGATGCGAAATCGACGTAATCCGCCCGGATCTTCTCAAACACCGCCTGGTCGTACGCCACGATGTCCATCTTGTTGATCGCGACCACGATGTGCTTGATGCCGAGCAGCGACACGATGAACGAATGCCGCTTCGTCTGCGTGAGCACGCCGTGCCGGGCATCGACGAGGATGATCGCCAGGTCGGCCGTCGAGGCGCCCGTCGCCATGTTCCGCGTGTACTGCTCGTGGCCGGGCGTGTCGGCGATGA
>RFUD01000203.1 GCA_009923125.1 Planctomycetia bacterium | reverse complement strand
CTGCAAGAGGGCCTGCGCTCCACGAGCCCACCGGCTCCCGAGGAGGTACGCGATGATCGAGTGACGCAGCGCGGGTTGACAAACCCCTACATAGTTGAAACCGCGATTGACTGTTGCATGGCGCATGGCAGCGTCCTTTCATGAAGAGTGTCCGGGTGCGGGTTCGGCACGGCTCACTGCCACGGCGGCTGCGGCAACTGCCCGCGGACGGCACGGATCGCAACGGCAATCCCATGCTCTTTCAGGTCGGGCGACCTCGGAATCAGATCGACTCCGCGGGGGCTACCGTGAAGAGCATCGCTTCCACGCTTCGCACCTCCCCTCGTCTCGACGGTCGGGGCAACCCGATGACACAAACACGACGCATCGCGTTTGCCCCCGATGCATCAGTGTAGCGCGGCGCGTCGCAACACCTTCCAGGAAGGCCTGATCGCTCCGAGAATCACGACGTGCGGCGTTCCCGGACACTTGGGATGCCCGGGCCCCGCGCTACATCCCCGGCTCGTCGATCACGACCTCGTCGAGTTCGGTGCCGTCCACGTCGTGCCGCAGCAGCATGTAGGCGGCCGTGGCGATCGCCCAGAAGTATCCCCAGCCGAACGACCCCAGCAGCGATTCCAGGCCCCGGGTCCAGAAGCCGAGGGCCCGCAGCCCCCAGGCGGCGGTGTCCGGCCGGGCGAGACCCTCGAGCACCGTGCGCGTGCGCTCGTGCCCCATGCCGAGGCTCGCCGCCCAGAGGGCGAACGTGCTGGTCACGTCGGCGAACAGGCCGGCGGCCGCCAGTGCCGGAACGGCCACCACGAGCGCGACGGCCGCGTAGAAGGCGTAATGCAGGGGCCGCTGGTAGAGGTAGGAAAACGCCGTGGAGATGGCCTGGAAGCTGTCCCCCCGTTCGACGCCGACCGCCGCGACCATCATTGGCCAGCCGGCCACGAGGCCGATCGCCAGGATCGCGAGCACCACGGCCCCGGCGAGCACCAACGGCCAGACGGCCCCGGCCACCGCGAGCCCCCATTCCGTGCGCATGAGCAGCCCGAGGATCGCTCCCGGGATGGAGAGCGCCACGATACCGAGCAGCACGAAACCGACCGAATTGAACGCCGCCAGCCACTTCCGGGCGCCGTAGAGCGCGGAACCGACGAGTCCGGGGGCGTCCTCGTCGATGAGTTTGAGGGCCACGTGCCTGGCGATGCCTGTGCCGAAGATCGACCACACCAGCACGAACCAGCCGAGCCGGGCGAGCGCCCCGGACATCTGCGCCAGCGTCGCCGTCGGCCGGAAGGGGATGGCGACGAGTTCGAGCACGTCGGCCGCGGGCCGGGGCAGCCAGGTCCAGGCCGACCGCAGTGCGGGCAGCGCCGCCCGGCTCGGCGACGTGATGCGGAGCGGGTCGGCCCCGGCCGGGACGCCCAGGGCGGGGCCGGAGAGCGTGGCGTCGAGGATCGCGTCGGCCGCGGGATCGGCGCCCGGAACCCGGAGGCTGTCGCAGATCGACCAGCCGGCCCACGTGGCCAGGCTGCCCAGCAGCGCCAGCAGGATCACGGTCGGCGCGAACGCCGTGCCGGCAGCGCGAAACAGGAGCCACCACGGCAGGGCCTCGCTCCACTGGACCTCGTGGATGATCCGGCCGTGATCGTGCGACGTCGCGCTGTCCCGCGCCATGCCAATGCCTCCGGGCGTGAATCGATGCTGAACGCGGGCCAGAGTATAGGGGAAATGAGCCTAGTCGGCTTCCTCGTCGTCGGCGTCGTCGGCGGGACGCTTCGGCTCGGGGACGGCATACGACTCGTCGAGCCAGCGGCCCAGGTCGATGAGGCGGCAGCGGTCGCTGCAGAACGGCACCGTCGGGGTCTTGTCGAGATCGACGTCGGCGTCACACACCGGGCAGCGCGGCATCGGTCAGCCCTCGCCTCCGCCCTTGGATTCCGACTTTTTCTCGCCGCCCCCCTTCGGCCCCTCCGACTTTCCGCCCGAATCGGCCGCCGCACCCTTCTTGTAGGAATCGCTGCGGTAGTCGGTCTTGTAGAAGCCCGACCCCTTGAAGACGATCGCCCCGCCGGCGCCGATCAGGCGGCGCAGCTTCTTCTTGCCGCACTCGGGGCAGATCTTCTTCACGCCGTCGGTCATCGACTGGAACAGTTCGAACGCGTGGCCGCAGCCATCGCAGACGTAATCGTACGTGGGCATCGGGTCACTCCTGTTTGGCGACGATCACCTGGGCCGGCCGTACCACGCGGTCGTGCAGTCGGTAGCCACGGCTGGCCACGGCCACGATCGTGCCGGGGGCCACATCGGCCGCGGGTTGCTGGAGGATCGCATCGTGGACGGCGGGATCGAACGGCTGCCCGACGGTCTCGATCGTCCTGCAGCCGTGGGCATCGAGCAGTTTCTCGATCTGCTGTGCCGTCATGCGGAAGCCCGCCTTGAGGCTCTCGACGTCGGCCGTCTTGTCGGCGGCCTCGACCGCCCGCAACGCGTTGTCGAGGACCGGCAACAGATCGCGCAGCAGGTCGATCTCGCGATACTTCAGGGCATCGTCGTACTCCCGCCGGGCGCGGCGGCGAAAATTCTCGAGTTCGGCCTGGGCGCGGAGCACGCGATCCTCGGCGTCCTGAAGCCGTTCCTCGGGCGACGGGCCGGTGGAGGCGGCCGGCGATTCGGAAGCGGACTCGGCCACCGGATCGAGCTCGGGGTCAGGGGTGGTCATGGGTCGTCTCCAAGAGTCGTGTCGGGGGCTTCAGGCGGGGCAGGCGAGGGCGGGCTGTTCAGGCGGTGTCGCGGTCGGGTTCACGGGGCTGGAAGTATTCCGCGAGTTGGGTGAAGAAACTCGACCGCCGTGGACTCACCGCCGCGTGCTCCTCGGTGGCCAGTTCTCGCAGCAGCTTTTCGGCCTTGGCGGAGAGCGTCTTGGGCACTTCCACGTGCACGTGCACGTGCAGGTCTCCCAGACCGCGGCCGCGCACCTCCGGCATGCCGAGCCCGCGGACGCGGATCACCTCGCCCGCCTGGGTGCCGCGCTTGATCTCCAGGGGCTTCGGGCCGTCGAGCGTCGGGACGTCCACGGTCGCCCCGAGCGCGGCCTGGCTGAACGTGATCGGAACCTCGCAGTGGAGGTCGCGGCCATCGCGCTTGAGGAACGGATGCTCCTCGATCTCGATCATGCAGTAGCAGTCGCCGGGCGGCCCGCCGTTGCCGCCGGGCTCGCCTTCTCCCGCAAGCCGCACCCGCACGTCGTTGTCCACCCCCGCGGGGATGGTCACGCGACGCTCCACCCGCTCCTCGGTGAGCCCGTCTCCGCCGCAGGAGCGACACTTGTCCCGGATCACCTTGCCGGCCCCCTGGCAGGCGGGGCATGTGGTCTGCAGGCGGAACACGCCCGCCTGCTGGATCACCTGACCATGGCCGCCGCAGTAGTCGCAGGCCGCCGGCGTGGTGCCTTTCTTGGCGCCTGTGCCGTCGCACTCCGCACATGCCTCGTGCCGCGTGAACTCGACCGTCTTGGTGGCGCCGTGGGCGGCCTCGACGAGCGTCATCGACACGCTGGAGAACACGTCGCGACCCTTCCGCGGCCGGTTCGTGCGCCGGCCGCCGCCGAACAGCCCGCCGCCGAAGATGTCGCCGAACGCCTCGAAGATGTCGCCGATGTCGTTGAAGTCGTGGACCGGGCCGCCCTGCAGCCCCGCGTGGCCGTAGCGGTCATACCGGGCCCGGAGCGTCTCGTCGGAGAGCACCTCGAACGCCCGGGCCGCCTCCTTGAAGCGATCGGCCGCCTCCGCGTTGCCGGGATTCTTGTCCGGGTGGAACCGGATCGCGAGTTTGCGATACGACTCCGAGATCTGGGCCTTCGACGCCGTGCGTTCGACGCCCAGAACCTCGTAGAAGTCGCGCTGGGGAGCGTGGGGCATGGCGGGGTGGTAGCCGCTCCGTGTGCCGGAGAATGGCGGGCTGCAGCCTGTCCCGCGGGACTAGCGGATGCTGCCTTCCACACGCCGTTTCTTCGGCTCGTCCTTGTCGATGTTCGTCACCAGCGCCTCGGTCGTGAGGAGCAGGCCCGAGATGCTCGCCGCGTTGGTGAGCGCGACCCGCACCACCTTCACCGGATCGATGATCCCGGCCTTGAGCATGTCCACATACTCGCCCTTGTTGGCGTCGTAGCCGATGTGCACGTCCTTGCCGGCCACCTCGTCGGCCACGACCGAGCCGTCGATGCCGCCGTTCTCGGCGATCTGACGGATCGGGGCCTCGAGGGCCTGCAGCACGATGTCGATGCCGATCTTCTCGTCGCCCTTGGCCTGGGAGCGGGCCTTTTCCACGGCCTCGCGGCAGCGGAGCAGGGCCACACCACCACCGGGGACGATGCCCTCTTCGACGGCCGCCCGGGTCGCATGGAGGGCGTCCTCCACGCGGGCCTTCTTCTGCTTCATCTCGGCCTCGGTGCCGGCACCGACCGAGACGATCGCCACGCCGCCGGTGAGCTTCGCGAGCCGCTCCTGGAGCTTTTCGCGATCGTACTCGCTCTCCGTGCCCTCGATCTGGTTACGAATCTGCTGCACGCGGGCCTGCACGTCCGACGGCTTGCCGGCGCCCTGCACGATCGTGGTCTCGTCCTTCTCGACCGTGATCGACTTGGCCCGACCGAGGTGCGAGAGGTCGAGGCTCTCGAGCTTGAGGCCCAGGTCTTCGCTGATCAGCGTGCCGCCGGTGAGCACCGCGATGTCCCCGAGCATCGCCTTGCGGCGGTCGCCGAAGCCGGGAGCCTTCGCCGCGCACACGTTGAGCACGCCCCGCAGCTTGTTGACCACCAGGGCCGTGAGGGCGTCGCCGTCGACGTCCTCGGCGATGATCAGCAGCGGCTTGCCCGACTGGGCGACCTTCTCGAGCAACGGCAGCAGGTCGCGCAGGTTCGAGATCTTCTTCTCGTGGATCAGGATCAGGGCGTCGTCGAGCTGGCAGTCCATCTCGGCCGTGCGGTTGATGAAGTAGGGCGAGATGTAGCCCTTGTCGAACTGCATGCCATCGACGAACCGGACCGTGGTCTCGGTGGTCTTGCCCTCCTCCACGGTGATCACCCCATCCTTGCCCACCTTCTGCAGCGCCTCGGCGAGCAGGTCGC
>RFUD01000202.1 GCA_009923125.1 Planctomycetia bacterium | reverse complement strand
TCGAGCACCTCGCCGGCGAGGAACAGGCCCGGACAGACCCGGCTCTCCATCGAGTCGAGCCGCACTTCGGAGAGCGGCACGCCGCCGGCCGTGGCCTCGGCGATGGTGAATCCGCGGTCGCCCACGATGTCGAGATCGAGGGCCGTGGCGCACTGCACCAGCCGCCGCCGGGCGTCCCGCGGCAGGTCGCCGGTCGCCGGCGCGCCCGCACACTCGCAGAGCTGACGCGCCAGCCGCTCCGGCAACTGCTCGCGAAGCACGGCGAGCGCGCCGCGCACGGCGGCGCCTCGCAGGAGCCGGTCGATCTCGTCGGCCGACGTGCCCGGGAGCCAGTTGATCGCGAGCCGCACTCCGGGATCGCGTGTCCGCTCCACGAGCCAGTGGCGGCTGATGTCGAGCACGCTCGGGCCCGAGAGCCCGGTGTGCGTGCAGAGCGTGCTGCCGGTGAACGACCGCAGCCGTTTTCCGCCCGCCGCGAGGAGCACGACCTCCGCCGGGAGCGTGAGGCCGGAGAACCCGCGGATCCAGTGCTCGCCCGGAAGCACGAGCGGCACGAGCGCCGGCACGATCGGGTCGGTGATCGAGTGGCCGAGGCCGGCGGCGATCGCGAACCCGGCTCCATCCGATCCGGACTTCGGCAGCGAGCGACCACCGGTGCAGAGGATGATCCGCGCGGCGTCGATCGAGCCCGCTTCGGTCGCCACGCAGAAACCTCCGGCTGCGCGGTCGATGGCCGTGACGCGGGCCGGATGGACGAGCGCGGCTCCGGCCGCCGTGGCGGCGCCCACGAGCGCATCGAGCACCGTGCGGGCCGAGTCAGTCACCGGAAAGAGTTTGCCGGTGTCCTCCCGTTTCAGGTCGACGCCACACGCGGAGAAAAACCTCACCGTGTCGTCCACGGTGAACCGTCCAAGCACCTTGCGGATCGCAGGTGGCGTGCTGCCGGCGTAGTCGGCCTCGGTCACACGCCAGTGCGTGACGTTGCACCGGCCGCCGCCGGCCACGAGGATCTTGGCCCCGAGTTTCTTCGCGCCATCGACTGCCAGAATCGAGATCGGCCTGCCGGCCGCCCGGGCAGCCCGTCCCGCCCAGGTGGCCGCAAACAGCCCCGCCGCACCCGCGCCGATGACGAGGATGTCGCACGATTTCGGCTGTGAGACCGCGGCTGTCGGCAAAAAATCGAATGTTTTGGCGGGGGAGACCGTGCTATCCTTATATCAGAGTGTACTAGGCATTCCCGCCGATCGACCGAGAGGTCCGCGATCCGAGCCGGCCGGCATACGGCCCGAGGATCGGCGACGCGGGTAACCCCGAATGGAAACGTTCCATGGGTTGCTCGATCGTAGCATCGATTCGTCGCGCGCTCGCTGCGTTGAGTGTCGTGATACTCGTCGGCACCGGCCGCGCCGCGGATCTACCGGCGCTCGACTTCAACCGTGATATCAGGCCGATCCTTTCCGAAAACTGTTTCTACTGCCACGGCCAGGACGGCAACAAGCGGGAGGCCGACCTGCGGCTCGATGATCGGGCCGCAGCCATCGAGGCCGGCGCGATCGTGCCCGGCGATCCCGGCGCGAGCACGATGCTCGAGCGGATTCATTCCACGGATCCCGACGTCCTGATGCCGCCGCCGACTTCCAACCGGCGGCTCTCCGACGATCAGAAAAAACTCCTCGACCGCTGGATCAAGGACGGGGCCGAATACGAGCCGCACTGGGCCTTTACCGCCCCGGTGCGGCCCATGCCGCCGGAGGTCAAGCGGGCCGACTGGGCGCGGAACGACGTCGATCGGTTCGTGCTCGCCAAGATCGAGGCGGCGGGCATGCAGCCTGCGCCCGAGGCCGACCGGGCCGCGCTCATCCGCCGGCTGCATGCCGATCTCGTCGGGCTGCAGCCCACGCCCGAGGAGGTCGACGCCTTTGTCGCCGACCCCGATCCGCTGGCCTACGAAAAACTCGTCGATCGTCTGCTCGCCTCGCCCCACTACGGCGAGCGGATGGCGCTGCCTTGGCTCGACGCCGCCCGCTACGCCGACTCCAACGGCTTTCAGCAGGACGGCGACACCTGGCAATGGATCTGGCGTGACTGGGTGGTGAAGGCGCTCAATGCCGACATGCCGTTCGATCAATTCTCGATCGAGCAGCTCGCCGGCGACCTGCTGCCCGAGTCGACCAACGAGCAGAAGATCGCCAGCGGCTTCAACCGCAATCATCTGCTCAATGGCGAGGGGGGTGCGATCGCCGAGGAACAGCGGTTCAACAACCTCTTCGACCGGGTCGACACGACGAGCACCACGTGGCTGGGCCTCACGATGGCCTGCGCTCAGTGCCACGACCACAAATACGACCCGATGACGCGGACCGACTACTACGGCCTCCTCGATGCCTTCAATCGGGTACCAGAGAGTGGCGTACCGAAGCAGTTTTCTGCGCGGATCCGCGTAGCCCCTCCCGTGCTCGAGCTGCCTACTCAGGAGAACACGAAGCGATTGGCGGACCTCGAGGCGGCGATGAAGGCGAACGAAGCAGTTGCCAAGCCGGTGCTCGACGCCCTGTTTGCCTCGTGGAAGCAAGGCCTCTTTTCCGATGGTGAGGCGGCTGATGGAAACGATCTGTCCCCCGCCCTGACGCCTCTCCTGCGGAAGCCGGAGGCGGAACGGACCGAGGCGGAAAGGAACTCGATCGAACAGCAGTTGCAGCGGCACTTTGACAGCAAGCTCAAGGCGGGTCTGACGAAAGATCTGCCGGGGGTCGCGGCGTATGACGCCGCCAAGAAGGCGTATGACGAGTACAAGGGGGACCAGATTCCCCGCGTGATGGTGATGGCCGACGACAAGCCCCGCGACACGAAGATCCTCGACCGCGGCGACTATCTCACACCCATCGGCGAGAAGCTTACGTTCCTGCCGCCGGCCTTCCTGCCGCCGCTGCCCGAGGGCCAGCCGCGGAACCGGCTCGGTCTCGCGAAGTGGCTCTTCCTACCGGAGCATCCGCTCACCGCGCGGGTGCAGGTGAACCGGATGTGGCAGCAGTTTTTCGGCACCGGGATCGTGAAGACGACCGAAGACATGGGGGTGCAGAGCGAATATCCGCTGCACATGAACTTGCTCGACTGGCTGGCCGTCGAGTTCCGAGAGCGGGGTTGGAGCCAGAAGCAGATGCACCGGCTGCTCGTGACGAGCGCCACCTACCGGCAGGCGAGCAAGGTCACGTCCGACCACGTTGCGAAGGATCCGGAAAACAGGCTCCACGCCCGGGCGAGCCGGTTCCGGATGCCGTCGATGGTGCTCCGCGACGTGGCGCTCGCGGCCGCCGGCCTCATCGATCTCCGCATCGGCGGCCAGCCGGTCTATCCCTATCAGCCCGACCAGATCTGGGAGGCGCTGGCGATCACGAAGGAACGCGACTTCACCTACCCCGCGTCGCACGGGCCCGACCTCTACCGCCGCAGCCTCTACACCTTCTGGCGGCGGACGGTGAACCCGGCCAACATGTTCGACATGGCGAACCGCCAGACCTGCAACGTGCGGGCGAGCCGCACCTGCACGCCGCTGCACGCGCTGACGACGCTCAACGATCCGACCTGGGTCGAGGCGGCGCGAGTGCTCGCGGAGAAGAGCATGCTCGCCGGTCGCGATCTCGACGGCCGGCTCGTGCACGCCTTCCGCCGCGTGCTGGGCCGCAGGCCGACCGACTACGACCTCGACGCCCTGAGGCGGATGCACGCCCGCCAACTCGAGATCTACTTGGCCGACCCCGACGCGGCGAAGCTACTCATCGCGGTCGGCGAAAGCCCCCGCGACAAGGCACTCGACCCGGCCGGCCACGCCGCGATGACGAGCGTCTGCCTGGCGATCTTCAACCTCGACGAAGCTTTGACTCGGGAGTAGGACAGGCTTCGGCCTGTTACGAACCATGAACAACCATTTTCATGACGACCATGCCCGCGTCACCCGCCGCCACCTGTTCGGCTCAGCCGGCCTCGGGATCGGCTCGGTGGCCCTCGCCTCGCTGCTCGAGCGCGACGCGCTTGCTGCGACCTCGACGCCGACCGCAGCGCGGGGCCAGGCGGGCCTGCCGGGGCTGCCGCACCACGAGCCGAAGGCGAAGCGGGTCGTGATGCTCTGGCAGGGGGGCGGGCCGTCGCACGTCGACCTCTTCGATCCCAAGCCGATGCTCAAGGAGCGGGCTGGTCAGGACATCCCCGACAGCGTCCGCGGATCGACGCGGCTTTCGACGATGTCGAGCAGCTATGCCAAGTGGCCCGCCGTGCCGGCGATCAAGCCGTTCAGAAAGTACGGCCAATGCGGCATCGAAATGAGCGAGATGCTGCCGAATCTCGGCGGCTTGGCCGACGACCTCTGCGTCGTCCGGAGCATGAACACGGAGGCGGTGAACCACGCCCCCGGCGTGGCGTTTTTCCTGACGGGCGCGCAGGTGCCGGGCCGGCCGAGCATGGGGGCCTGGATGAGCTACGGGCTCGGCTGCGAGACCGACGACCTGCCAGCGTTCGTCGTCATGACGTCGAGCGACAAGCAGAAGAGCTGCGGACAACTCTTCTTCGACCACTACTGGGGCAGCGGCTTCCTGCCGAGCCGCTTCCAGGGGGTGAAGTTTCGCAACACCGGCGACCCGGTGCCCTACCTCGCCAATCCCGCCGGCGTGAGCCGTGAGGCCCGACGGGCGCTGCTCGACGACATCGCCGCCATGAACGCCCGGCACCTCGCCGACTTCGGCGACCCCGAGATCGAGACACGGATCGCACAGTACGAAATGGCCTACCGGATGCAGGCGAGCGTACCCGACCTGGTCGATTTTTCCGACGAGCCGAAGCACGTGATCGACCGCTACGGGCCCGACGTCCACACGAAGGGAAGCTTCGCCTACAACTGCCTGATCGCGCGGCGGCTGCTCGAGCGGGGCACGCGGTTCGTGCAGCTGATGCACTCCGGCTGGGATCAGCACAGCAACCTGTTCTCGCAGCTGGAGATCCAGTGCACCGACACCGACGCCCCGTCGGCCGCCCTGATCCATGATCTCAAGGACCGCGGCCTGCTCGACGACACGCTCGTGGCCTGGGGAGGAGAATTCGGCCGCACACCGTTCGGCCAGGGCGATCCGGC
>RFUD01000201.1 GCA_009923125.1 Planctomycetia bacterium | reverse complement strand
AAAACCTGATCGCGGAGATCGAGGCGAAGTCGCTCACGGTGCAGACGGAGCGAACGTGGGCCGAGCCCTGGCCCGTGATCCGGATCACGGCGCGGAATCTCGGCAAGGCCCACGTGCGGATCGTGAAGGCCGACTGGCTCGCCCGCGTGGCCGCCGGCAAGCCGCAGTGGCAATGGCTTGACGATGCCGATCGCAAGGCGTTGCTCGCCCAGCCGCCCGTGAAGAGTTTTTCGGTCGCGGTGCCGAACCCGAAGGATTTTTCCGATGTGCGGCACGACGTGCCCGTGCCGCAGGATCTCGAGCCGGGGAGTTATTGGGTGCTCGCGAGCCATGCGGCCGATTTTGGCGACAAGGACAACGTGGTCGAAGCCACGCTCGTGTGGGTGAGCCGGATCTCGATCGTCTGGGAGGGGGGCGGCACCCGGAAGGGAGCGCAGCTCGCGGGATACGTCGTGGACGTGGCCACCGGTGAGCCGATCGCCAATGCCAGTGTGCAGGCCTTCGTGCAGGAAGAAGGGCAGAATCCGCCGCGATTCGCAGCCGGCACGCCCGTGACGACCGACCGCGACGGGCGGTTTGCCTTGCCTGCGGTGCAGGGCCGGCAGGTGCTCCTCCACGCGAAGGCCCGGCTCGACGACCGCGAGCATGCCGCCGCCACCGAGCCGACGCACGCATGGCAGCACGACGACGCGGCCGCTCAGCACGCGATCGTGCTCATGACGGATCGGGGCATCCATCGCCCCGGCCAGATCGTGTTGTACAAGGGCATCCTCTGCACGGCCGATCCGACGAACAAACAGTACGCAACGCTCGCCGGCCAGAAGGTGTCGGCCGTGCTGCGGGATGCGAACGGCCGGGAAACCGCGCGACTCGAGCACACGACGAACGCCAACGGCTCGTTCCACGGCAACTTCCCGATCGCGACAGGCGCGCTGCCGGGGCAGTGGACGATCCTCGCCGAGGGGGCGGGAGCCACGGGCGTGGCGATCGTGCGGGTCGAGGAATACAAGCGGCCCAAGTTTCACGTGACGCTCGCCGCAGCGACCGGCGACGTGATGCTCGATCGCGACGTCACGCTCACCGGCACTGCCACGACGTACACAGGCCTGCCGGTCGCGAATGCGAAGGTCCGCTGGCGGGTGGAACGCGAGGTGCGGTTTCCGCCGTGGTGCCGCTGGTTTTTCCCGTGGCTGCCCGTCGGTGGTGAGGCGGCGCGGATCGCGCGGGGCACGGCCGCCACCGATGCCAATGGGGCGTTCACGATCACGTTCCCTGCCAAGCCCGACCGGTCGGTGCCGAAGGAGAGTGCGCCCGTGTTTACGTTTGCCATCACGGCCGACGTGACCGACTCGGGTGGCGAGACGCGGAGCGACGAGCGGCGTGTGTCCGCCGGCTTCGCGCCGTTCGAGGCGAGCCTGTCGGCCGAGGCGTGGCAGGCGGCTACCGACGGCAAGCCGGCGGCTGTGCCGATCACGCTCGCGACGCACGCGCTCGACGGTCAGCCGCGGGCTGCGTCGGGCACGCTCACGGTCGTGAAACTCGTGCAGCCGGAGAAGGTGCCGCGGGGCAATCTGTTCATGGATCAGCCGCAACCGGTCGCGCCGCGCCGGCGTGGCAAAAGCAGGCCCGTGACGGCCAAGCCGGCCCCGCGGCCGGTCGATCCCACGGACGTGGAGTCGTGGGAGACAGGTGAGGCGGTGTTCACGCAGCAGGTCTCGACCGATCAGGCCAAGGGCAAGGCGGCCGTGACGGCGTCATTGCCTCCTGGCATCTATCGGGCCGAGTTCATCGCGCCGGCCGCCGGCGATGCGCCGCCCGTGAAGGCCCGGCACACGATCGAGGTGCTCGAGCCGAGCGCCACCCGCTACACCGTAAAACGCCCGCTCGTGCTCGTGGCGGAAACACTCGTCGCCCAGCCGGGGAGTGAGTTCAAGGCGCTCGTGGGCACAGGCTACGACCGGGGCCGGGCGCTCGTCGAGGTGTCACGGGCCGGCAAGACGCTCGCGCGCTTCTGGACCGAGCCGGGCCGGACGCAATGGCCGGTGAGTGTGAAGGTGGGAGACGACGACCGCGGCGGGTTCACCGTGCGGGCGTGGCTCGTGCACGAAGGCCGGCTGCAGGCGCAGACGCTCACGATCGACGTGCCGTGGACGAACAAGAGCCTCGCGATCGAATGGGAGCGGTTCACGCGGCGGACGGAGCCGGGCAAGCAGGAGGTGTGGCGGGCGAAGATTTCCTCTCTCCCTCTCCCTTTGGGAGAGGGCAGGGGTGAGGGTGCTTCCGGAGAGCCGGCCGTGGCCGAGATGGTGGCCACGCTCTACGACCAGTCGCTCGATGCCCTGGCCGCGCACGAATGGCCGGGTGGATTGCAGGGGCTGTTGCGCCGTGAATCGGATCAGCGGATGGTGGCGTTCACGAACGCGGGGCAGTTGCTCAATCAGATCCTCGGGCAGTTCGAGACGCGGTATGAGCCGGTCGACATGACGTACCGGCACCTGCGCGAGCCATTCGGGTCGCAAGCCCGCTGGATGGGTGCCTTCGGAGGCAGGCGTCACCGCGGCATGCCGATGCCCATGGCGATGGCGGCTGCGCCGGCCGAGGCGATGATGGCCGACGGCGTGCCGACCAACGGGATCCTCAGGAAGGAGCAAAGCAAGCAAGGCGAGGCCCGCAATGGCGGAGTGCCGCCGGCGCAACCTGCACGCAACGCGGCTGCTCCGCCTCCCCCGCGCAAAAACCTCGCTGAAACGGCGTTCTTTCTGCCCACGCTCACGTCCAATGCCAGCGGCATCGTGACGCTCGAGTTCACGCTGCCCGACACGCTCACCACGTGGCAGTTCAAGGCGCTCGCTCATGACGCCGCCTTGCGCAGCGGCGTGCTGTCGGACACGTGCATCGCTGCCAAGGATTTGATGGTCGAGCCACTCGTGCCGCGGTTCCTGCGGGAAGGCGACGTGGTCGAGATCCCGGTGAAGGTGAGCAACAAGTCCACGGGCCGGCTCGCGGGCCAGGTACGGTTCGAGCTCACCGACGCCCGCACGGGCGTGGGACGCAACGAACTCGTGGCGACGTCGCAGTCGCAGGCGTTCGATCTCGCGGCCGGTGAGTCGAAGCCGGTGTTCTTTACCGTCAAAGTCGCCGACGGCACCGAGATGCTGCGGTATCTCGCCACCGGCTCAGCTGGGGTAGCGAGCGATGGCGAAGAAGCAATGCTGCCGGTGCTGCCGCGCCGCGTGCTCGTGTCGGAGACGGTGCCGATAACGGTGCGCGGGCCGGGCGAGAAGCGGATCGTGGTCGAGCGGCTCGCAAAACCGGCCGACACGATCGAGAGCCAGTCGCTCGTGATCCAGGCAGCGTCGAACCCGGCCTGGTATGCCATGCTCGCGCTGCCGGCGATCATGGAGGAGAGCGACGAAAGCACCGAGACGCTGTTTACGCGGCTCTACGCCAACAGCCTCGCGCGGCACCTCGCCACCCGTGATCCGCGGATCGCGAAGATCTTCGAGCAATGGAAGGGCACGCAGGCCCTGGAGAGCCCGCTGGAGAAGAACACAGATCTCATGAAGACGCTCCTCGCCGAGACGCCGTGGGTGCGCGAGGCGGTGGACGAAAAGGAGGCCCGGGCCAGGATCGCACTGTTGTTCGACGGCAATCGCGCGGCGAACGAGGTCCAGGCGGCGTTCACCCGGCTCGACACGCTCCGAAATGCCGACGGCGGCTGGCCGTGGTTCCCCGGCGGGGGCACGTGCGACTCCGTAACGCTCGGGATCATCGCGGGCTTCGGCCGCCTGCGGGCGAGCGGCGTCGAGATCGACGTGCAGCCGGCGGTGGGCACGATCTCGTGGCTCGACAACCGGCTCGTCGAGGAGAAACGCTGGGCGGAGAAAGTGGAGGAGCCCGTGCTGACGCCGATCGGCGCCTTCGCGCTCTATGCCCGCAGCTTCTTCAAGGAAGACGTGCCACTCGCCGGTCCGGCGGCCGAGGCCCACGCATGGGGGCTCGAGGTCGGGAAGAAACGCTGGATGAAGATCGATTACCGCCGCTCGCAGGGGCACCTGGCGATCGCGCTCAAGCGAGCCGGCGACCGCGAGACCTCGCTCTCGACCTCGCTCTCGATCATCGACAGCCTCAAGCAGCGGAGCACCGGGCTCGACGGCCAGCCGGACTTCAACGTGGGCAACTGGCAGGGGATGTGGTGGCGTGATCCGCATCCTGTGTGGTGGAGCTGGGCGAGCGCCCCGATCGAGACGCAGTCGATCATGATCGAGGCGTTCGACGAGGTGGCCGGCGACGCGGCGGCCGTCGAGGGGCTGAAGGCATGGCTGCTCTCGCAGAAGCGTACGAGCCGCTGGCCGGGCAACCGGGCCACGGCCGACGCCGTGGCGGCGCTCCTTGGCCGCGGCACCGATCTGCTCGCGTCGCAGGAGGCAGTGGCCGTGACCGTGGGTGGCGAGCCTGTGAAGCCGGGCGCGATCGAGGCGGGCACGGGCTTCTTCGAGGAGCGATTCACCAGGCGGGAGATCACGCCGCGTTTGGCTGACGTCGTCATCAAGAAGGCGGACAAGGGGATCGCCTGGGGCGGGATCCACTGGCAGTATCTCGACGACATCGCGCACGTGCCGGCGGCGGGCCGCGAAGAACTGGCGATCGAGAAGCGGTTGTTCGTGAAGCGGTTCACGAAGACCGGGCCGACGCTCGAGCCCGTGGTCGCTGGAAAGCCCCTCGACGTGGGCGACGAGTTGGTGGTGCGGCTCGTGGTCACGAGCGATCGCGACTATGAGTTCCTGGAGTTGGCGGACCACCGGCCCAGCCTGACCGAGCCTGTGGACGTGCTCTCGGGCTGGCGGTGGGGAGACGGCGTGGGCTGGTATGCGGCCGTGCGCGACGCCTCGATGCAGCTCTTCTTCGAGCGGCTGCCGCGGGGCACGCACGTGTTCGAGTATTCGCTGCGGGCCACGCACCGCGGCAGCGGTTCGAGCGGCTTCGCAAAGATCCAGAGCCGCTACGCTCCGGAGTTCTCCGCCCACTCGGCGAGCGTGCCGGTGGAAGTGAAGTGATGTGGGGCAGCTGTGGGGCAAGCGTCTCGCTTGCCATGGGCTTGTGGGGCAAGCGTCTCGCTTGCCATGGCGAC
>RFUD01000021.1 GCA_009923125.1 Planctomycetia bacterium | reverse complement strand
CCGGCGCGGCCCGCCGGGCGTTCCGAGGCGTTCCCCACGTGCGCGAGCGCGTCGCGCCGCAAGGTGTCGATCTCGGCCCAGGCCAGCGGCCGATGCTGCCCCGGGAGCAGTCCGCCGAGTGACAGCGGCCCGACGGCGACCCGCTTGAGTTGATGCACCTTGTGGCCGAGCTGGGCGAGCATCCGTCGGATCTCGCGGTTCTTTCCCTCGTCGAGCACCATCTCCAGGACGGCGCTCTGTTTGTGCTGCGACTTGAGGGTGACGTGCTGCGCCCGCGCCGTGCCCTCGGCGAGTTGGATGCCGCGACGCAGCTTGTCGAGCGTCTCCGGCGTCGGCACGCCCGCCACCTGCACGAGGTATTTCTTCTCCACGCCGTATCGCGGGTGGGCGAGCAGGTTCGCCAGTTCGCCGTCGTTCGTCACGAGGATCAGCCCCTCGCTCATCCGGTCGAGACGGCCGATCGCGAACAGCCGCTGCTCGCCCGGCACCAGGTCGACGACCCGCGGGCGGCCCGCCGGGTCGTAGTTGGTCGTCACCACGCCCACCGGCTTGTTGAGCATGAACACGACCCGCTTCGGGTCGGGCAGCCGCTCGCCATCGACCCGGATCTCCTGCCGCCGCGGATCGACCCGCGTGCCGAGCTGCGTGACCACCTGCCGGTCCACCTCGACGCGGCCGGTCGTGATCAGCTCCTCGCAGTTCCGCCGGCTGCCGAGGCCGGCGGCGGCGAGGACCTTCTGCAACCGCTCGAGGCCGTCGTCGGCCAGTTCGCGAATCGAGGGGGTGGGCCGGGCAGCGGCAGGCCGGACGGGAGTCGGGCGCCGTCGCGACGTGATCCGCGAGGGCTTGTCGGACGGGCTGGGGGAAGGCACGGCTGTGGATCCTCGGTGCCGGGGCTGAGCGATGGTGCGGACCCGCGGGGAGCGGACGCCGGCCTGCCGATCATACCCGAGTCGGCGCTCTCCGGGGGCCGCCGTCGGAGAATGGCATGCCTCAGCGGACGGGCGACCACCATCGCGCGCGACGGACCTCCGGCACGGGCTCCATGAAGTCGCGCGGGCGGGCTCCGTCCATGAGTGGCAGACGCAGCGACGACGGAGCGATGTCGTCCTGGAGGTAGGGATCGAAGCGGACGGCCTTGCGGCGCTGGTTGGCGGCCGGACCGGGGTCGAGCCAGTCGGGCTTGCCGAGGGACGCGCAGCCGCTCGTGGACCAGAAGAGCGCGGCGACGGCGAGAAGCCTGGCGAACATGCCGGGGACTCTAGGCCCGGGGCTGTCGGGCTCCAAGGCCGGTTTCCCGTGCGGAAATCACCTGGTGGCCGTCACCGTGGGCAGCGCCACGTGCAGCATCCGGACCGGACCGCCGTCGAGGGGCCGCATCCCCTGTCGCCCGATCGACGCCGGTAGGATCAGCGTCCGGCCCCGGCCGACCGGCGGCAGCGACCAGCGGTCTTCGAGCAGGAGCGTGCCGTCGAGGACGGCGAGCACGTGGCAGGCGTCGTCGCCGCCCACGGCCCATGTGCCGGACACCCGCACCTCGTCGAACAGAAAAAAATCGCTGGTCACCAGCCGGTGCACCGCCGGATCGGCCGTGAGCAGCGGGGCCACCGGACGGACCGGTCCGAATCGGGTGACGGCCTCGACGCCCGCCTCGACGTGCAGCGGCCGGGGCCTGCCGTCCGGTCCGGTGCGGTTCCAGTCGAAGAGCCGATAGGTGATGTCGCTCGACTGCTGGATCTCGGCGACCAGCAGGCCCGCCCCGATGGCATGCACGGTCCCGGCCGGGATGAACACGCAGTCGCCGGACTGCGGCTCGAACGCGTGGAGCACGCTCGCGCATGTGCCCGCGCGGATGGCGGCGGCAAGTTCGTCGCGGCCCACGCCCTCCACCAACCCGGCGTAGATGCGGCTTCCCGGCACCGCGTCGATCACATACCAGGCTTCGGTCTTGCCGCGGTCCGGGGGCACGGCCCTGGCGGCGCGCTCATCGTCGGGGTGCACCTGCACGGACAGGTCGCGGGAGGCGTCGAGAAATTTGAACAGCAACGGAAAGGCCGGCAGCGGCGCATGGCCGCCGAGCAGTTCACGGCCGTGGTTGCGGACCAAGTCGCCGAGCGACCGTCCGGCGAGTGGGCCGGCCGCCACGAGGCTCTGGTCGGCCCCACGATCGACCACTTCCCACGACTCCGCGAAGTCGTCGCCGGGCGGAAGCTCGCGGCCAAGCGCCGTCGCGAATCTCCGGCCGCCCCACAGGTAGCGGCGGTAGACGGGCGTGAGGAGCAGCGGATGCATCATGGCCGGGCGAACCCCTCGAGGATCCTCCCGATCCAAAAGCAGCACACCGCCGCCACGAGCATCACGAGCATCTGGCTGGGCCGCAGCTTTCCGCCGAGTTGCAGCACCACGGCGAACACCGGGATGCCGAGGCCGAGCAGTTGTCCGAAGCGTCCGATCGCCCGCATACGCCGTGACCCGTTCCGGGAACCCTGCCGCGGGCGGTCGCCATCGCGAGCGGCCGCATCGTACCAAGCGGGCCGGATTTCGTGGCGATCGCAGGGATCCCGGAGATCCGCGGGGATGATGGCCCCGACTTGCCCCCCGCCCGATCGACGCGATACTGCCCCGGCGGAGATCACTCGTCCACGCTCATTTCGCAGGAGACACGTCCATGGGTCGGCACGGCGCAGTCACGTTCAAGGGCAATCCGCTCACGCTGGTGGGCGATGAGGTCAAGGTCGGCGGGCCGGCCCCCGATTTCGATCTCACCTGCTACGGCTCCGGCGGCATGGAGCACATCCGCAAGGCCGACCTGCTCGGCAAGCCCGCCATCATCAGCGTCGTCCCCTCGCTCGACACGCCGGTCTGCCAGGTGCAGACGAAGACGTTCAACAAGCGTCTCGCGGCTCTCGGCGACAAGATCACCGCCCTCACCGTCAGCCTCGACCTCCCCTTCGCCATGAACCGCTTCTGCGGGGCCGAAGACATCAAGGCGATGCGGAACGGCAGCGACTACATGGACCGCAGCTTCGGCACCCACTGGGGGGTGCTGATCGACGAGCTGAAGATTCTCGCCCGGGCCGTGTTCGTGCTCGACGCCAAGGGCGTCGTGCAGTACGCACAGGTCGTCAAGGAAGTGGCGAGCGAGCCCGACTACGACGCCGCGATCGCCGCCCTCGAGAAGCTTGCGTAGCCTCCCCCGGCCGGCAATCAGGCGGGAGCCTTGAGCGACTGCTCGATCGACGTGCGGGCGGCGGACAGGGCCTCGGGCAACTTGTCCACGAGCTTGCCGCCGGCCTGAGCGAGGTCGGGGCGGCCGCCCCCCTTCCCGCCCACGATCGTCGCGGCATCGCGGATCCAGTTGCCGGCCGAGAGGCCGCGCTCCTCGAGCTCCCGGGAAATGCCCGCGACGAGCGTCACCTTGTCGGCTTCGCTCGAGCCCAGGAGCACCGCGATCGGGCTGGCCTTGCGCCGCAGCTGGTCGATGCATTGCCGCATCGCGGCCGCGTCGCT
This sequence comes from Planctomycetia bacterium, assembly GCA_009923125.1. Lineage (GTDB taxonomy): Bacteria > Planctomycetota > Planctomycetia > Pirellulales > UBA1268 > RGVT01. Next base: position 9,632 of record RFUD01000021.1, on the reverse strand, counting down.
CCCCTTCGCGTCGGCGACGACGACCCGCGTCCCGCCGACGTCGGTCGCGGTGGCGATCAGTTCGTCCACCGACAGGCCGCCGGCCGGCGCGGACCCCTTCGACTTCTTGAGATCCTTGAGTTCCCTGACCACGGCCGCGAGGCGGGCCGGCAGTTCGGCCGCCGGCACCTTGAGCGCCGCTGCGCTCTCCGCGAGCATGCCCTCCGCCTGCCGCAGCCGCTCCACGGCCCGCAGGCCGGTGACCGCCGTCACGCGGCGCGTGCCGGCCGACACGCTCTCCTCGCCCGTGATCTTCACCATGCCGATCTGGCCGGTGTTCGAGACATGCGTGCCGCCGCACAGTTCGCGGCTCACGCCGTCCATGGTCACCATCCGCACGACGTCCGGATACTTCTCGCCGAACAGCATCATCGCGCCGGCGTGGCGGGCCTCCGCCAGAGGCAGCAGGCGGGCTCCGACGGGCACGGCGGAGAGCGTGTGCTCGTTGACCGTGATCTCGATCTGCCGCAGGGCGTCGGCCCCCACGGCGCTGGTGTGCGCGAAGTCGAAGCGGAGCATGTCGGCGTCGACCTTGGAGCCCTGCTGCACCGCGTGCGGTCCCAGGAAGTGCTGGAGGGCCGCGTGAATGAGGTGCGTCGCGGAATGGGCGCGGCGGATCGCCCCCCGCCGGGCGGCATCCACGTGGGCCTCGACGAGGTGCCCCAGCTCGAGCGTCCCCTGCCGCAGGTGGCCGATGTGGAGCATGAAGCCGCCTTCGCGTTGGGTGTCGGTCACCTCGAAGCAGCCCCCCTGCCACGTCAGTGTGCCGGTGTCGCCGACCTGGCCCCCCGACTCGCCGTAGAAGCTCGTGCGGTCGAGGACCACGGTCACGGGCGTCTCGTGGCCCACCTCCCGCAGGGTCTCGCACAGCCGGTCCTGGGCGATGATGCCGATCACCTTGCCCGATGTGTCGAGCGTCTCGTAGCCGACGAATTCCGATCCGTGCATCGCCTTCTTGAGCGCATCGAGCGGGCCGGAAGTGAACACCTCGACCCTGCTGCCGGCGCCCGACCGCTGGCCGTGGGCGTCCATCGCCTCGCGGAAGCCGTTCCAGTCGAAGGCGCAGTTGCGTTCCGCGGCCAGCGTTTCCAGGAGCTCGGGCGGGAATCCGTAGGTCGTGTAGAGCTCCGCCGCCTCGGCCCCGCCGACCAGGCCGGCCCCCGACTTCTCGATGGCGGCGAACAGCCGCTCGATCCGCTCGAGGCCGCCGTCGATCGTGCCGAGAAAGGCCTCCTCCTCACGCTTGATAACGCCGGCGACCCGATCGGCGGTCTCCGCGAGCTCGGGATAGGGCCTGCGCATGAGTTCCGCAACCGTTCCCGGCAGCTTGTGCAGGAAGGCCTCACGCATGCCCATCTGGCGGCCGTCGAGCACGGCCCGCCGGAGCAGCCGCTTGACGACATACTTTTCCTCGTTGTTGCCCGGGAGCACGTTCTCGTGGATCGCGAACGTGCAGGCCCGCACGTGGTCGGCGATCCGGCGCATCCGGCGGCCGTCGTCGTCGGTCGGCACGTACCGCTTCCGGCAGACCTCGCCCACCGCCTCGACGAGTGGCCGCAGGATGTCGATGTGGAAGTTCGAATCGACCCCCTGGAGCATCGCGGCGGTGCGTTCCAGGCCCATGCCGGTGTCGATGTTGCGGCTGGGCAGCGGGCGGAGATTGTCCGGCGGCGGTCCCACGCGGTTGAACTGCGTGAACACGAGATTCCAGATCTCCACGTCGCTGCCATCGGGCATCCGGTAGAAGATTTCGCTGCACGGGCCGCAGACGCCGTCGGGCCCCTGCGAGGGCGCGCTCGCCGGCCAGAAGTTGTCGTCTTCGCCCATGCGCGTGATCTTCGCGGCGGGCACCCCCACCTCCTCCGCCCAGATGCGAAACGCCTCGTCGTCGTCCTGGTAGACCGTGACGGAGAGCCTCTCCGGCGAGATGCCCAGCCAGTTCCTGGCGGTGAGGAACTCCCAGGCCCAGTGGATCGCCTCGCGCTTGAAGTAGTCGCCGAAGCTGAAGTTGCCGAGCATCTCGAAAAACGTGTGGTGCCGCGCGGTGCGGCCCACGTTGTCGATGTCGCCGGTCCGCAGGCATTTCTGGCACGTGGTCGCCCGGGTGAACTCCAGCTTGCACTTGCCGAGGAAGTGGTCCTTGAACTGATTCATGCCGGCGGGTGTGAACAGGACCGACGGGTCCCAACGCGGCACGAGCACGTCGCTCGGGCGGCGGATGCACCCCTTCGACTCGAAAAAAGCGAGATAGGCTTCGCGGAGGTCATCGGCCTTCATGTCGCAGTCGGCTCCCGGGCAGGAAATTGGCTTCGGAGGAGCGCGTACTATACACGCCGCCAATCCTCCGGAGCACCGCAGTTCCCCGCCGCGACGCCCTGCACTCCCCCGCTCTGCACTCCCCGCGGAAACGATTCCGCCCACGAGCGACCGCTTGGGTCGGCCACTCGTGGGCGGATGCATCGGATGGACGGGCGCGAGTCCGGCGGGCGTGCCTACTCGTCTCCGTCAGCGTCGGCGGAGTCGTCGCCGCCGCCTTCGACCGCGACCACAGCCTCCTTGCTCGCGAGGATCTTCTCGCGGAGTTCCTTGGCGACCGCCGGGTTTTCCTTGAGAAATACGCGGGCTTTCTCCCTGCCCTGGCCGAGGTGCGTCTCGCCGTACCGCAGCCACGTGCCGGTCTTGTCCACCAGTTTCGCGGCGACGGCCAGGTCGAGAAGATCCCCCTCGATGCTGATGCCGTCGGCGTGCATCATGTCGAACTCCGCGACGCGGAACGGCGGCGCCACCTTGTTCTTCACGACCTTGACCCGCACCCGCTGGCCGACAACATCCTCGCCATCCTTCAGGGCGCCGATCCGGCGGACGTCCACGCGGCAGGAAGCATAGAACTTGAGGGCCTTTCCGCCCGGCGTGGTTTCCGGGCTGCCGAACATCACGCCGATCTTCTCGCGGATCTGATTGATGAAGATCACGGTGGTCTTCGACTTCGCGATGGCGCCTGTGAGCTTCCGCATCGCCTGACTCATGAGCCGCGCCTGCATGCCGACGACCGAGTCGCCGATCTCACCGTCGAGCTCCTTCTGCGGGACGAGTGCCGCCACGGAGTCGATGACGATCACGTCGACCGAGTTGCTCTTGATCAGCAGTTCGGCGATCTGCAGGGCTTCCTCACCGCTCGTGGGCTGGCTCACGAGCAGATTTTCCAGCGAGATGCCCAATTTCTTCGCCCAGCTGGGGTCGAGCGCGTGTTCGGCGTCGATGAAGGCCGCAATTCCGCCCGCCCGCTGGGCCGAGGCCACGACGTGCAGGGCGAGCGTGGTCTTGCCCGATGATTCCGGTCCGAAGATCTCGATGATGCGCCCCCGCGGAAAGCCCCTGCCGCCGAGCGCGAGATCCACCGACAGGCTTCCCGACGAGATGCCCTCGATCGGGGCCTGCGCGTTGGACCCCAGCGGCATGATCGAACCCTCGCCAAACTCCTTCTCGATCTGGGCGAGCGTGTTCCTGAGGACGGGGTTGTCGTCCATGAACGCCGGGGCTGCCTTGGCTCCACGCCGCTTGTCGGCCGCCGACTTGGGTTCTGCCTGCTTTTTTGCCATCCGTCCGTTCGCTCCTGCTGTTGCCGTCACCATGGCGATTGCCTCCCGCGGTTCCCGGCACATCGTCGGGGTGGTTGCTTCGCCACCATGAATCGAGCGATTTGCCGCGGAATCGTATACTGAACGTGGGTATATTATCGGCCGTCCTGGCTGTCGGCAAGCGGAATTTCTGGACGGCCGTACATCTCCCCTGCGGCCGGTCTGAGGGCCGGTTCAGCCTGCGGGAAGAGCGCCCAGCCCCGGCCTCGAGGCCAGGGCGGCGGTGTGGAGCATGCCGTCGGTGATGCGGAACAGTCCCGGGAGTCGGTCCTCCCAGCCGCGATTGGCCTCCGGCACGTACTGGCGGGCGTTGGCCTCGAGGCCGGCGGCGCCCGGCACCCACGCCGCGATGCCCGCCGAGTGCACGAGCGCCGCCCCGGGGCAGGTGAGGTCCTGCACGCACACGAACATGCCGTGGCGTGCCGCGGCGGCCGTCATCAGCAGGCTGTGCGACTGCCCCTTGCATGCCTTCAGCGCCACGCCCGTGTAGCCGAGGTCACGGGCGATCAGGAGCGTCTCGAGGTCGGTGAGTGATTCGTCGATGACGACCGGCCGCACGGCCGCGGCCGCGTGCATGTCGTTGCGCGGCGGTGCGGCGAGGTCGCGGGCGGTGGGCTGCTCGACGTACAGGATGCTGTCGAGGCACGCCCGGGAGGCCGCCCGCACACGGTCGAGATACTCGACGAGCGCGGCCGCGCTCGGGCACCGTTCGTTGAAATCGACGCAGTACCGCCACGGCACATCGGGCCGCACCGCCCGGGCGATCCGGTCGATCGCCAGCGTGCGGTCCACGTCCTGCTCGAGCGCCTCCCCCTGGAGCTTGATCTTGAGGTGCGAGAGACCGTCGGCCCGGATCCAGCCGCCGAGCGTGCGCGGCAGGCCGTCGTCCGGCAGGTCCGCCGCGGCGGCCTCCGCTTCCGTCAGCGGGTCACCGCCACCCACCGAGTGGAACACCGGCACCCTGTCGACCGGTGAGCCGCGCACCACCCGCTGCAGATTCAGGCCCGTGAAGTCGGGGCCCAGGTACCGGGAGACGTCGTGCCCCACGAGGTCGGGCTCGAGGCAGAGAAAACTGCTCCGGTCGAGCGCCTTGCCGCACGCGTCGTGAAGCGCCGCGTCGAACGGGCTGGCCACCACGAGCGTGGCGAGCTTCGGGATCGCCACCCCGCGGCCCAGCCGGTCCGACTCGCGTCGCGCCGCCGCGAGGAACTCGGGTTCGAGGAGGTGCCAGAGTTCGAGCGGGTGGGCGGTTTCGGTGCAGCCGCCGACGATGGCGGCGATGCGGTCGGCCAGTTGCCGCATCGCGGCGAGCGTTTCCGCGCCGGAGAGCACGTCGCTGGGAAACGCCCACGCGTTGCCCAGCGGCATCGAGCCGAAGCCGACCGTGTGGCGACCGGCCGACGTCTCGGCATCCACCGTGACGTCGAGCACCGTGGCCCGATCGACCGGCACCCCGCCGAACTTGTACGGTGTGCGGTAGCGGTACGTCCGGAACTCCGTCCGCACGTCCTTCACTCGCAGGCCGAACCCGTGATTCGTGGCGGCCGACACGTCGAGCCCTCCGGTCAGGTCATTCGCGGCGGCCGTCCTCGTGCAGATGCTCTCCTAGAAGGAAAGCATCTGCTTGTACTCTGCGATCCGCCGGTCGAGGTCGCCGCGGTCGATGCTCGCGAGGCGGTCGAGGCTGAAGTCCTCCACCGTGAAGCTGGCGGTGATCACCCCGTAGGCCAGGGCCTCCTTCAGGGCCTGCGGGTCGAACCGGCCCAGTGAGGCGAGGTGCCCCATCATGCCGCCGGCGAAGCTGTCGCCGGCGCCCGTCGGATCGAGCACCTGCGGGGTGGGGTAGGCCGGCATCACGTACATTTCGTGCTCGCTGAAAAACATCGCGCCGTGCTCGCCCTTCTTGATGACCACGAACTTCGGGCCCATCGCCCGCACCGCGTGGCCGGCCCGCACCAGGTTTTCGTCCTCGGCGAGCAGTTTGGCCTCCGAGTCGTTGAGCACCAGGCCGTCGATCCGACGGAGCAGTTGACCGAGCTCGTCCCGCTGGATGTTGATCCACAGGTCCATCGTGTCGGCGACGGTGAGCTTCGCGTCCGGCACCTGGTCGAGCACGGAGAGCTGCGTGGTCGGCGACGAGTTGCCGAGGAACACGAACTTCGCCTCCTTGTGGCTGCCGTTGAGCTTGGGCTTGAACTCCCCGAACACGTTGAGGTGCACCTCGAGCGTTTCGCGGTCGTTCATGTTCGGCAGATAGCGGCCCCGCCAGCGAAACGTCTTGCCGCCCGGGATCACCTCGATGCCCGACGTGTCGATGCCGCGGGCCGCGAGGAACGCGGTGTGTTCCTGCGGCCAGTCCTCGCCGACCGTGCCGAGCATCTTCACCGGCGAGAAGAAGCTCGCGGCGTACGAAAAAAAGACACAGGAACCCCCGAGCACATCGTCGCGGCGGGCGGTGGGGGTTTCAACGCAGTCGAGGGCGACGCTTCCGACGACGAGCAGGGGCATGTGGGGTATCCAGAGAGTGGGATGGTCGGCCACATTATGGGCGACCCGCACCGAATGCGGAATCCCCGCCCGCCCCGGAGCCACCGCCGATGCTTCGCCTTCTCGCCTGTTGTGCCCTGGCCGTCCTGCCCGCGTTCCTCCGCGCCGACGAGTGGCCGCAGTGGATGGGACCGCATCGCGACAACGAGTGGCGCGAGGATGGCGTCCTCGACGCGTTTCCCCCCACCGGGCCGCGGGTGCTGTGGCGGACGCCGATCGCCGGCGGCTACGCCGGGCCGGCCGTCGCGGGAGGCCGCGTGTTCGTGACCGATTACGTGACGGCCGCCGACGTGAAGGTGGCGAACTTCGAGCGCAAGGCGTCGACCGGCACCGAGCGCGTGCTGTGCCTCGACGAGACGACGGGAAGAATCCTCTGGAAGCACGAATATCCGGTCACCTACACGATCGCCTACCCGGCCGGGCCGCGGTGCACGCCGACGGTCGACGGCGACCGCGTCTACACGCTCGGCGCCGAGGGGGATCTGTTGTGCTTCGAAGTGGCGACGGGAAACGTCCTCTGGTCGCGCGACTTGAAGAAGGACTACGCGACGAAGGCGGCGCTCTGGGGCTGGGCGAGCCATCCGCTCGTCGACGGCGACCGGCTGATTTGCATCGCCGGCACCGAGGCGGCCCACGCGGTGGCCTTCGACACCCGCACGGGAAAGGAGATCTGGCGTGCCGGCAAGGCGCCCGAGCAGGGCTACGTGCCGCCGTCGATCATCGAGGCGGCGGGGGTCCGGCAGCTGGTGCTCGCGAAGCCGGATGGCGTGTACGCGGTCGAGCCCGAAACGGGAAAGCTCCTGTGGGAGGCGGCGTACGGCGCGGACAACGGTTCGATCATCATGACGCCCGTGCGCGTGGGGGAGCATCTCTACATCGGCGGCTACCAGAACAAGAACCTGCTGTTGAAGCTGAAGTCCGACGCGCCCGGGGTCGAGGTGGTGTGGCGGAACAAGCCCAAGCAGGGGATCTCGGCGGTGAACGTGCAGCCGTTCGTGGCCGACGGCCTCGTGTACGGCTTTCATGAAAGTGGCGAATTGCGGGCCATGCGGGTTCCCGACGGCGACTTCGCCTGGCGCGGCGGCGGCCCCCTGGGCGGTCGGCCGCAGGGGTCGGGCACCGCGTTCATCAACCGGCATCGGGACCGCTTCTTCCTGTTCACCGAGACGGGCGACCTCGTGATCGCCAGGCTCTCCCCCGCCGGCTACGAGGAGCTCTCGCGGGTCCACCTCCTCGAGCCGACGAACAACGCCTTCGGCCGGCCCGTCGTGTGGTGCCAGCCGGCCTACGCCAACCGCGCGGCCGTGGTGCGAAACGACGCGGAGATCATCCGCGTGTCGCTCGCCCGGTGAGCCGGCGTCGGGCGGCGACCGCCGCGGAGAGCGCGATGCCGACGACGGCGATCGCCGCGGCCGTCGGTTCGGGAACGATCACGGTCTTCCAGGCCAGGCCGTAGGTCTCTGCGGTCACCGGCGTCGGGCCGAGGTCGTAGAGCATTTCCGGGAGCCTCACACGCAGGCCGTACAGTCCCCCCGCCGGCAGCGTGAACCGCAGGAACTCGGCGTTGTTGTACAGGCTCGACGATTCGGCCACGAGCGTGTCGAACACCCCGTTGACGACGTTCCAGACCTGGAGGTCGAGGTTGGCGAATGCGGATCGTGTGCCGGTGTCGGTGGCGTTCGTGAACGTGCCGCGGGTGAACCAGTCGAGCGCGACCTGGAGTTCGGTCGGGGCGGCGAGCGTCGTGGAGAACGTGTAATCGGCCTGGCCGCCGACGCCGAGCGAGCCCAGATCCCACCCGTCGCGCCCGATCACGAACGCCGACGTGCCGGAGAGGTCCATGGTCGCGCCGCTGACGTACGTCAGGCCCGCGCTCGCGAGGTCGAGCGAACCCGCCCCGGTCGCCCAGTCGAGCGCCTGCGTCGTCCGCACCACGCCGTTCACGAGCGTCTGCCCGTTGTTCCAGCCGTCGGTCCGCGCGGACGTCGCCATCAGGACGGCCTTCACGACCCGCGTGTCGAACGCCGTGTCCGGAACGCCGTACCGTCCGGAGTTCACCGCATCCTTCAGCAGCGCGACACCGCCGGCCACCGTGGGCGAAGCGAAGCTCGTGCCATCCATGTTGACGAAGTACAGATCGTCGGGGGAGGGATTCCGCGTCAGATCCGTGAGGGGGGCCAGCCCGCCGGTGGGGCCGAGATAGGCCGCCAGATAGCCCAGTTCGCCCGGCGCGGCGATGTCCACCGCGGCCCGCACGCCCGTGAGCGTCGCCCCCGTCGCAGGGTTGTGGAAATCGACGGCGCCCCGCGACGAGAAGGCGGACGGCGTGCGGAAGTTCGTGCCGCCGACGCTGCCCACGGTGATGCCGTTGTAGACGTTGCCGGGAGCGCTCACGGCATCCACGTCCGCGTTGCCGGCGGCGGCGACGAACGTGACGTTCGGGTTTTGGAACGCGAGGGCGTCGATGGCCACCGACTCCGGCTCGTTCGCCGCCGGATCGTGCCCGCCGAAACTGCTGTTGATGACGTCGCAGGCGGTGCCGCTGATCCCCTGGAAGAACTGCCGGTACACGGGGATCGTCGAGGCCGGCGTCGTGTCGAACGAGCCGATGCTGGTCGTGCTCGTCGAGAACGCCGTCGCGATCGCGCCCGACCAGAGCGTGGCCTGGGGGGCCAGGCCCATGCCGGTGTACGAATATCCTGCGGGGATCGTCCCCGAGGCGGCCACGTAGCCCGTGCCGGCGAGGACGTGGCCCACCATCGTGGCGTGAAAGTCATCCGCGCCCGTGGCGCCGGTGCCGGCGATCTTCAGCTGCACGGCGTTGCCGAGGCCCAGCCCCGAGCGGTCGAACACCTCGTGGCCGGCCCAGACATGGCCCGCCTCGACGTTGCCGATGACGGTCGAGCCGCCGTAGAGACCGCTGTTGTAGAAGATGCGGGCGCCGACCGCGTCGTTGACGAACGTGTACGGCCCGGTCTGATAGGGGCCTGCGATGTATTCACCACGGGCCAGGCCGGCGGCTGTCTCGCCGTGGCAGGCTGCCGGCAGAAGCACTGCCGTGAGCAGCAGCCCGGAGGCCGCGAGGGTGGGCAGCGATCCTCGGATGCTCGAGCATCCACGCCCCCGTCCCGCTCGGTTGAATTCCTTCATGAGCGGCGCCTGAAAAGGGAACTTGCCCCGGCCCCTAGCCTAGCTTGCCGTTCTGCGCCCGCCAAGGAAAAAGCCAAACGTTCCGCTTGCCGTGGGGCAGGCTTCAGCCGGTCATGCCTTGCCATCAACGCGCCCAATCCGGCTCGGGGTCACCCCCACCGTTTCGCCGGACGTTCGCTGCGGGCCTCCAGCCCTCCGCTCACTCGACTCCGACTTCGCTTCGCCATCCTGGCTCCGCTTGTCTGCGTACGCCGGCTC
>RFUD01000003.1 GCA_009923125.1 Planctomycetia bacterium | reverse complement strand
GTCCGCGGCCGCCGATCCCGGCCAGGGCCGCCGCCTGGCGTGCGGTCCGCGGGTCGAGTTCCGTCGCCAGGGTCGCGATGACCGGCGTGCCCGGCCGCGCGAGCCGCGGCCGCTCCTTGAGCCACGTGAGGTAGTCGTCGAGCTCGAGGCTCGTCCCCAGCACCGTGCGGCGGGCGACCAGCATGTCCACGTGTCGCGAGATCGACCGCAGGCCGGAGTCGGCCTCGGCGATCAGGCCGCGGCCCGCCCGCACGTCGCAGGCGCGGACCCGTCGGGCCTTCTCGGCCAGCGTCTCGACGTCCCGCTCGGCCAGTCCGCCGCCCAGATCCCAGAGCAGCACGCGGTCCCAGTTCGAGGAGAACACGGGCAACGAATCGGGATCGCGGATGTCGACGTCCGGCAGCACCGGCGGTGGACAGATCACCCACATGCCGGTGCGGCGAGCCTCGGCGAGAAGGTCGCTCGATGCGGGCGTCGCGAGCCGCACGCAGTTGAACCCGAGAGCCCCGATGGCCTCGAGCGGTTCGCCGTTGTGGTCGAGGGACCGCGGGAAGAACGGGAGGCCGCCCACCTCCAGCACGCCGCGGTTGATGCCGCTGGAGGGCTCGGCCGCGCCGCCGGGGATGGGAGACGCGGCGGGCGGGGCGACGAATTGCGCGGGCCGGACGGCCGGATCGGACCGGGATGGCGTCGGGCCGACAGGCGGCGGCGTCGCGGCCAGCGTGGTGATGCTCCCCACGACGAGCAGGTCGTCGATCGCCACGTCGTAGCGTCCCGGGGTGGAGTAGAGTTCGAGCACGAGGTGCGAGACGACGGCCCCCGACAGGTCTCCGACGGGACCGTGCTCGGCCCGCAACGCGGGCAGTTGTCGCCGCAGGGCGGCGGCGAGGTCCCCGACCGCGAGCCGCTCCCAGCGGTCGGCGTCGCGCGAGATCGCTCCGTGGATCAGCACGTCCACGGGCCGGCCGGTGGACGGCACGCGAAAGTTCGGCAGCCGGACGCGGGCGGAGAGACGGATGTCCGGGCGATCGGAGCGGATCCAGAGCGAGGCCTGCCACTCGTCGATCACCCGCGCGTCGTGCACGGGCGTCTCGAGGCGGAGCATGGTGCCGGCCGAGGCGTCGATCACGAACCGTTCGCAGGACCGTCCCCGGTGCGGCCCCGCCGTGGACAGCGAGTGCGACACCACCCGCGGGTTGACGTCCGACTCGCCCACGCCCCACTTCGCCTCGGGACCCTCGTAGCCCTCCTCGAACGTGGCCCCCTGCGCCGCCGCCGGCAGGAGCAGGGCGATCGCCGCGATCCACGGGCCGAGCCGAGGCCGTGGAGTGCCAGCCGAACGAGCTTGGTGCGGCCCAGCCGAACGAGGTCGGTGCGGCCCAGCCGAACGAGGTCGGTGCGGACGGTCGCGGTGCATGGCGGGCCTGTCGGATGGAGGGGTCGGAGGGGCTTGTAGCAGTCGGCGCGGCATCGGCTCCAGACCACCCTGACGACGGAGATCGCCCAGAACCCTTGCAGCGCCGGCGCAGCGGGTGAAAATAAAGGGTTCACACGTCGCTCGGCCCGCCGTCCTCCTCTCTGTCCGCATGAAACCAGCCACGGCCGAGGAACTCGCCAGCCGCGCCGAGGAGCTGCAATTGCTCGCCCCGGGCGACCTGCACGCGGTGTGGGCCGAGCTCGAGGGTCGCCAGGCGTCGATCGAGGCTTTCGGTTCGGCGCTCCTGCGGCATGAACTGCTCACGAGCTACCAACTCGAACGATTGCTGCGGGGCGACCGCCAGGGGTTCTTCTACGGCAGCGCGAAAATTCTCTACCAGGTCGGCGCCGGTTCGTTCGCCCGCGTGTACCGGGCCAAGCACGTCGAGACCGGCGGGACGATCGCGGTGAAGGTGTTGCGGAGTCGATACAGCGCCGACGCGGAGAAGTGCAAGGCGTTCCGCCGCGAGGGGGAGATGGGCCGGCTGCTGCGGCACCCGAACATCGTCGCCATCGAGGACGTCGGGCAGCAGAACAACACCAGCTACATCACGATGGAGTTCGTCGAGGGACAGACGCTCCGCGAACTGGTGCGCATCCGTGGCGCCGTCGACGTGCCGCGCGCGGTGGACCTCCTCGCGCAGATGCTCTCCGGGCTCGAGTATGCCCATCGCCGCGGCCTGACGCACCGCGACCTGAAGGCCTCCAACGTGATCGTCTCCGCGTTGGGGCAGGCGAAGATCGTGGACTTCGGCCTCGCCGGTGTCGATGCCGAGAGCGGCGACAAGTCGCTCGGAAAGATGGAACAGCCGCGGACGATCGACTACGCGACGCTCGAGAACCTCGCGGGCATGCGGAACGACAGCCAGCGGAGCGACGTCTTCTTCCTCGGCACGATCGCCTACCTCGCGCTCGCCGGCAAGCCCGCGCTCAAGGAGACCCGCGACCGGGCCGAGCGGTCCGACCCCCGGCGGTACACGTCGATCGTGTCGCTCCACGACGTGGCCCCACAGGTGCCGCGGGACGTGCTCGACGTCGTCAATCGCATGCTGGTGCTCGATCCGATGGAACGCTGGCAGACCGCCGCCGACGTGCAGCGTGCGGTCGAGCCGCTGGTGGAGAAGTACCGATCAGGAGTCGCCCCGGCGTCCACGAAGCCGGGAGAGGCTTCGGCACCGGCCGTGTCCACGCCCGCCCGCGTCGCCGCCAAGTCGGGCGGTCGGGGCACGCTGATGGTGGTCGAGGTCGGGGAGAAGCCGCAGGAAGCCCTGCGCACGTTGTTCACGGGCCTCGGCTATCGCGTGCTGATGACCGAAAACCCGGAGCGGGCGCTGGGGCGGTTCTCCGCGACGCCCGCCCCGGCCGACTGCCTGATCGTCAGCGCGCAGGCGCTCGGCGAAGCCGCGTTGCACGCCTTCAACAAACTCACCACCGACCCGTTCTTCGCCCCGGTCCCGGGCGTGCTGCTCCTGCATGCCGGGCAGCGGGAACTGGCCGCCCAGGCCCGCGTGGACGAGCGCCGCAAGACGCTCGAAGCCCCCGTGAAGGGGCCGGAGGTGGCCGCGCTGATCGACTCGATCCTGAAGAAGTAGGGACGGGACTCCAGCCCCGTCCAGCGCCACGTGCCGCGCCCGGACCTGCCGCCACGGGCGTCGGCTACTTCGAGTGCAGGCCGCACTCGGTCTTCGCGGTCCCGCTCCAGCGTCCGGCCCGTTCATCCTCGCCGACGGTGATCGCGCGGGTGCACGGCCAGCAGCCGATGCTCACGTAGCCCTGATCGTGCAGCGGGTTGTAGGGGATGTTTTCCCGGACGATCAGGTCCCAGACCCTGGCCTTGGTCCAGTTGGCCAGCGGCGAGATCTTCACCACGCCGAATTTCGCGTCCCAGCCCACGATCGGCGACGTGGCGCGGTCGGGGCTCTGGTCGCGCCGGATGCCGCTCATCCACGCGTCGAATCCGGCCAGCACCCGTTCGATGACGGCGATCTTGCGGTCGTGGCAGCAGCGGTTCGAGTCGGTGCGGTACAGGGGGCCCCCGTGAAGCTGCTCGTATTCCTCGACGGACGTGGCGGGCCGTTCGAGCGCCACCTCGATCCCATACCGCTGCATCAGCCGGTCCCGAAGTTCGAGGGTTTCCGTGAACTGGTAGCCGGTCTCCAGGTTGAACACGTGGGTCCGCGGGGCGACGGTCGCCAGCCAGTGGATGATGACGCAGCCCTCGGGGCCGAAGGCGGTGGCCATCGTGAGCCGCGACCCGAACCGCTCGGCAGCCCAGCGGATGATGTCGGGCGGCTCGGACTGTTCGAGGCTCGCGCTGGCCGCGGCAAGTTCCGCGAGGAATTCGGGGGTGGGGTCGCGGGGGCGTTCGACGTCGGCCATGGCAGTTCCACGATAGGGAGTTTTGCGGGATTTATCGACCCTGACCGGGGGGCCGGCTACGCTGTCGGTCCCTCGGGCTCGTCCGGGGCCACCCAGGAGGAACAGGCATGGCGCGCATCGTGGCATTGGCGGTCGATCTGGGAGCATCGGGCGGCCGCGTGGTCTCGGGCGCCTTCGACGGCCGGCTCCTCGAACTCGAGGAGATCCACCGTTTCGACAACGGCCCGGTGCCGCTCGCGGGCGAACTCGTCTGGGATCTCGTCCGGCTCTGGCAGGAGGTCGTGGCGGGGCTGCGGATGGCCGCCGCGCGGCATGGGGCGGCGGTGCGGAGCGTGGGTGTCGACACCTGGGGCGTCGATTTCTCGTTCCTCGGCCCCGACGGGTCGCTCCTCGCCAATCCCGTCTGCTACCGCGACGCCCGCACCCGCGGCATGCTCGCCGCGGCTGAATCGATCGTGCCGCGCCCCGAGATCTTCGCCGCGACCGGCCTGCAGTTCATGGAGATCAACTCGCTCTATCAGCTGCTCGCCCTGCTCCGTCGGCGGTCGAGCGTGCTGGCTGCGGCCGACCGCATGCTGATGATCCCCGACATCTTCCACTGGCTCCTGTCCGGTGTCGCCGCCAACGAACACACCAACGCCTCCACGTCGCAGTGCTACGATCCGCAGGCTCGCGACTGGGCGTTCGGCCTCGTGGAGCGGTTCGGCCTGCCGCGGCGCGTGTTCGGTCCGCTCGTCGAGCCGGGCACCGCGCTCGGGGGACTGCGGGCCGACGTGGCGGCGGAGACCGGGCTCGCAGGCGTCTCCGTCGTGGTGCCCGGTACGCACGACACCGCGAGCGCCGTCGCGGCCGTGCCCGCCGCGGAGCCTCCCAGCCCGCGACCCGACTGGTGCTACGTCAGTCTCGGGACGTGGGCCCTCGTGGGGGCGGAACTCGATCGCCCGCTGGTGAGCCCCGAGTGCCTGGCACGCAACTTCACCAACGAGGGGGGCATCGGGGGCACCACCCGCCTGCTCAAGAACATCTGCGGGCTGTGGCTCGTCCAGCAGTGCCGGGCGGCCTGGCAGCGGGCGGGCCATGCGTGGACGTGGGAACAACTCACCGCGCTCGCGGCGGAGGCGCCGCCGCTGGTGACGCTCGTCGATCCGAACCACCCCTCGCTCGTCGCGCCCGCCGACATGCCCGAGGCGATCCGAACGCTGGCCCGCGAGTCGGGTCAGCCGGTGCCGGAGTCCACCGCGGCGGTGGTCCGCACGGCGCTCGAGAGCGTGGCGGCGGCCGTGCGCCGCACGATCGACGAACTCGACGGTCTGCTGGGCAGACGCGTGTCGCGGGTCCACGTCGTGGGTGGCGGCGTGAAGAACGCGCTGTTGTGCCAGATGATCGCCGACGCGACCAACCGTCCGGTGCTCGCCGGGCCGGTCGAGGCGACGGCGATCGGCAACCTGCTCGTCCAGTTGCTCGCCCGCGACGGGGCGATCGATCTGCGCAGCGTGCGGGCCGTGGTCCGCGACAGCTTCGAGATCAGCCGCTTCGATCCGCGGGATCCGGAACGCTGGGCGGATCGGCTGGCGGCGTCGCCGGGGGCCGGGCAACGAAGCTGAAGACGATCAGTCCGGCCAGGGCCGCCACGATGAACGCGGCGGCCCAGATCGACCGGCCGAGCCAGCGCTTCGCGAACCGTTCCTCCGCCGCGAGTCGTTCCCGCTCCCGCTCCTTGCGTCGCTCGAGGCTGTCTTCCGCCTGCAGCAGGAATACTTCGTTGCATTCCGGGCACACGACCTGCTGCCCGAACAGGTGGGCGCCGGCCTTGAGCAGGTGGCCGCGCGGGCAGGGGACACGGAACTTCTGCGGCTCCGCGGCGGCGGCCGACGGGCGGGGCGACGCCGTGGACGCCGCGAACGGTCCTCTGGAAGGTGCGGTCTCCGAGGCCGCCGTGCGGCAGATCGGACACACGGCCCGGCCGCCCACATCGACGGCCCGACCGCGATAGCCACAGCCGCAGGCGACCGTGTCGCTCACCCGTCCCGTCACGCGGCCTGCATCTGCGAGGCCGGCCGCTTCGTGACGACTCCGTGTTCCACCTTGATGATCGCGTCGGCGAGCGCCAGCGTGCTCGCCCGGTGCGTGATCATGATCACGGTACGGTTTTCGACATAGCGTGCAAGAGCCTCGTGGATGAGCCGCTCGCTCTCGACGTCGATCTGGCTGGTCGCCTCGTCGAGCACCAGGATCTCGGCGTTGCGGAGGAAGGCCCGGGCCAGGGCGATCCGCTGCCGCTGCCCGCCCGACAGCCGGAAGCCGCTGGGGCCCACCATCGTGCGGTAGCCGTCGGGAAAGTCGGCGATGAATTCGTGGGCGTGGGCCCGCCGGGCCGCCTCCATGATCTCCTCCTCGGTGGCGTCCCAGCGGCCGTACCGGATGTTGTACAGGATCGACTCGTTGAACAGCTCGGTCTGCTGGGTGACCAAGGCGATCCGGCGGCGCAGGTCGTGCAGCGCCATGTCGGTGAGCGGCACGCCGTCCAGCAGGACGCGTCCGGCGGTGGGATCGTAGAAGCGGCAGACGAGGTTCACCAGCGTGCTCTTGCCGCCGCCGTTGGGGCCCACGATCGCCACCCGCTCCCCGAAGGGGATCGAGACGTTCACGTCCTTGAGGACCGTGTCGAGGCCGTCGTAGCTGAACGACACGTTGTCGAGCCGGATCTCCCGGTGGGGCGCCGCGACGGTGCGGGGATGTGCCGGCTCGCGGAGCTTCGACGGCGTGTCGAGCAGCGGGTACAGCGACTGGGCGCCCACGATGCCGACGTTCACGCCGGTGAACACGCCGGAGAGCTTCCGCACCGGGTCGCTCGCCCCGATCAGCATGCCGAAAAACACCATGATGCCGGGCACCGTCATCGGTCGTTCCGTCATCGTGATCCCGAAGATCTGCGTCTCCTGGTTGATCACCAGCCAGGCGCCGATGGCGATCGACGTGGCCACCATGCCGATGCCCAGGATCTCCGTGATCGGGTTGGCGAGGGCGAAGTAGAACGTGTGCCACATCCCGGTCTTCATCATGTCGCGCGTGCAGTTGCGGAATCGCTGCCGCTCGAAGTCCTCCATCGTGTAGGCCTGCACCGTGAGCACGTTGTTGAGCGCCTCGAGGAGCACGTGGTGGAAGCCGAGCGACCGGGCGAGGATGCCCTTGGAGACACCCCGGACCCGCCGGTTGAGCCAGACCATCATGAAGCCCACCAGCGGCGCCATGGTGAGGCAGGCGAGCGTGAGCTGCCACGAGATGCAGAACGCCCCGCCCAGGCAGGCGGCGATCTTGAGCGGCTCGGTCACCGCGCCGCCGAACACGCTCGTGATCCCGCTGGCGAGCATGTCCGACGTGCTGGTCACCTGGGCCATGAATCCGGCCGATCCGCTGCGCATGAACTGGGCGCGGTCGAGCGCGAGCGCCTTGTCGAACACCTGGAGCCGCAGGTCACGGCTGATGTTCATGGCGACCCAGCTGACCAGCAGCGTGCTGGTGAGCAGGAAGGCGTGCTTCACGAACGTGCTGACGACGACGAACGTCACCACCCACAGCACGGTGGTGAAGGGATCGGTCGGCAGGAACTTCGCCAGCCAGGGGGCGAGTTTTTCCGACGAGTAGACGACCGCCTCGTCGCCGCGGGTGGAGAGCGAGAGCGTGTCGATCCGCCGCCGGGCGGCGGTGGCGGCGTCGCCGGTCAGTTCGCCGGCCGCCAGTCGGCGCTCGAGGCCGGAACGTTCCTCCCGGGCGGCATCGACCCGGGCCCGCGCCTCGGTGAGCCGCCGGTCGTTCCACGACTGGAGCGAGTCGCCGTTGAGTGTGACCTCGATGATCGGGAACAGGGCGGCGATGTTCGCGCCCCACAGGCCGGCCACGCCCGCCGAGCAGAGGAAGGCGGCCGCGAGGAGCGGCCACCGCCGGGCGGCATCACGGATGGCGCGAAGAAAATACTGCATGAAAGGCTGGCCCTTCGGTCCGGAGACACCCCGGTAGGAATCGGACGCACTGCCGCGCGGCGTCAGTCGCGGCCCGCGAACGACGGCGCGGGCAGACTGGCGGCGATGTGTGAGTCTGGGAGGTTTCTCCTGCCTGCGTCGGACCCGGGAATCGGCGGCGGAGGGTAGTGGGGGCCGGCCTCCGGGCTCAAGGCCGGAAATCGGCCGGCGGGCGCCCGTGTTCCACCGGCCGCTAGCGGCTGCTGAGTTCCGCCGCCAGAAGCGTGTTGGCCAGGAGCATGGCCACCGTCAGCGGGCCGACGCCGCCCGGCACCGGCGAGATCCAGCCCGCGACCTCCTTGACCGCGTCGAAATCGACGTCACCGACGAGCCTCGACCGCCCGTCCCGCTCGATGCGGTTGATCCCGACGTCGATCACGGCCGCCCCGGGCTTCACCATGGCGGCGGTGACGAGGTTCGGCCGGCCCACGGCGGCCACGAGGATGTCGGCCCGACGGCAGTGGTCCGCCAGGTCGGCCGAGCGGCTGTGGCAGAGCGTCACCGTCGCGTCGCCGCCGGGCCCCTTCGCCGAGAGCAAGAGCGCGAGCGGCTTGCCGACGATGTCGCTCCGGCCCACGATCACGGCGTGGCGTCCGGCCGTCTCGAGGCCCGCATCGAGGATCATCCGTTGGACGCCGGCCGCCGTGCAGGGGATGAACCGCGGCCTGCCCTGCGACAGGAGCCCGGCGTTCTCCGGATGGAAGCCGTCCACGTCGAGGTGCGGCGGCACGGCGTCGAGCACCGCCACGGCATCGACGTGCGCCGGAAGCGGCAACTGCACGAGGATCCCGTCGGCGGGGCCATGGTCGCCCGCGGCCGCGGCCTGCACGAGTTCCACGAGGTCGGCCGTCTGCGATTCGGCCGGCACGCGAATCACGTCGGAGTCGATCCCCACCCGGGCGGCGGCCTGCTGCTTGCTCTTCACGTACGACGCGCTCGCGGCCACGTCGCCCACGAGCACGACGATCAGCCTCGGCCGGCGCCGGAACATGCCGGCGAAGGTCTGCACCTCGGCGCGGAGCGAGTCCTCGATCTTCGTGGCGAGGGCGCGGCCGTCGAGGAGTCGCGCCGTCATGGCTGGTCGAGGAACATCATGCGCAGCTGGTGCTGGATCTCCTCCAGCTGATGCCGTTCCTCCGTTGTGAGATTGCCGGCCGTCTTCTGCTCGAGCATGGCCAGTGTGTCGATGAAATGCTTCGCGGTGGCCGGATTCCTGTGCGACTGCCTGGTGATCGGATTCGGGATCCGCCCCAGGGCCATCAGCGCCTGCGTGAACAGGGTGTGGATCAGGAACTCGAACGTCGCCGGCGGAGCCTGCATGGCGCCAGTGTCACCCTCCGCCACCATCCTGGCGTCCGCATCCTCCGTGCCGTTGTCGTCACCTGCCATCGTCGATGCTCCCGGGGTGTCGTCGAATCCTACGCTTCCGTCACCCAGGCGCTCCCCGCGTGCCGCTCCACGGCCGCCGCCACGAGGCCGGCGAACAGCGGGTGGGCCGCGGTGGGCTTGCTCTTGAACTCCGGGTGGAACTGCACCGCCACGAACCACGGGTGGTCGGTCAGTTCGACGATTTCAACGAGCGAGCCGTCGGGACTCGTCCCGGCGATCACGAGCCCCGCCCGCTCGAGTTCCCCGCGGTACCGCGGATTGAACTCGTAGCGGTGCCGGTGACGCTCGGAGATCTGCGTGGTGCCGTAGGCGGCGGCGGCCCTGGTCCCCTCCGCCACCACGCAGGGCTGGGCCCCGAGCCGCATCGTGCCCCCCTTGTCCACCACCCCGCGCTGCTCGTCCATCAGGCAGATCACCGGATGCGGCGTGTTGCGGGCGAACTCGGTGGAGTGGGCGCCGGCGAGTCCGGCAGCGTTGCGGGCGATGTCGATCACGGCGCACTGCATCCCCAGGCAGATGCCGAGGAACGGCAGCCGCCGCTCGCGGGCGAACGTGATCGCCTCCACCTTGCCCTCGATGCCGCGCTCGCCGAACCCACCGGGCACGATCAGGCCGTCGAACCCGGCCAGCAGCCGCTCGGCCCCCTCGCGCTCGATGTCCTCGCTCTTGATCGGCTGCACCCGCACCTGGGTGCGGTGGGCGATGCCCCCGTGGTCGAGCGCCTCGTAGATGCTCTTGTAGGCGTCGCGATGCTCGGCGTACTTGCCGACGAGCGCGATCGACACCTCGTGCTCGGGGTTGCGCAGGCGGTGCAGGATGTCGTGCCAGTCCTCCAGGTCGGCGGGGCCGGCCTGGAGCCCGAACCGCTTGAGCACGATCTCGTCGATCCTGTTCGATTGCAGCGAGAGCGGCACCTCGTAGATCGAAAAATCCTTGTCGCGCTCCTCGATGACGGAGTCGAGCGGCACGTTGCAGAACAGCGCGATCTTCTCCCGGTCCGACACGTCGAGCGCCCGCTCCGTGCGGCACACGAGCACGTCGGGCTGGATGCCGATCTGCCGCAGGATCCCCACCGAATGTTGCGTGGGCTTGGTCTTCAGTTCGCCGGCCGCCTTCAGGTATGGCACCAGCGTGAGGTGGATGAAGATGCAGTTCTCGCGGCCCACCTCGAGCGGGATCTGCCGGATCGCCTCCAGGAACGGGAGGCTCTCGATGTCGCCCACGGTGCCGCCGATCTCGGTGATCACGACGTCGGTCTCGGCATCGGCGAGGTTTTTCACCACCTCCTTGATCTCGTTGGTGATGTGGGGGATCACCTGCACGGTCTTGCCGAGAAACTCCCCGCGACGCTCCTTGTTGATCACCGACAGGTAGATCTGCCCCGTCGTGTAGTTGCTCTCGCGGGTCAACGGCGTGGAGGTGAACCGCTCGTAGTGGCCGAGGTCGAGATCGGTCTCACTGCCGTCGTCGAGCACGTACACCTCGCCGTGCTGATACGGGCTCATCGTGCCCGGATCGACGTTGATGTACGGGTCGAGCTTCTGCATCTTCACCCGCAGCCCGCGGGATTCGAGCAGCATGCCGATCGAGGCGCTGGTGAGCCCCTTGCCGAGGGAGCTGACGACGCCGCCGGTCACGAAAATATGCCTGGTCACGCTCGCGAGCTCCTTCCCGTCCGCCGGTGTCGCATCCTGCGGCCGCCTCGCGGCCGTTCCGGGACCGGATTGAACCAGCGTTTCCGGCGGCGGTCAAATGCCCCCTGTGGGGCAAGCGTCCCGCTTGGCGTGGTCCACGTGCCCGAGCCGGCGCGGGCGCGTTGAGGGAAGGCATGACAGGCCGGAGCCTGTCGTACGGCAAGCGAGACGCTTGCCCCACAGGACGGCAAGCGAGACGCTTGCCCCACAGGACGGCAAGCGCCGTGCCGAACAGGATTGCCGGGAGGGCCGCAGTGAACGTCCGGTGACGGGATATGGGGAGGCCGAAGCCGGACCGGAGCGCGAAACCCGTGGCCCTAGGAAGCGGGCGTTCCTCAAACTACAGTGAGTGCGATGAGTCCGACCGCAGCCTCCGCCACGCCCGCCACGTCGAATCTCCGGATCCGGAGCCTCGAGCCGCTCATTCCGCCGGCCCGGCTGATGGGGCTGCTGCCGCTCGACGAGGCGGCCGCCACCACGATCGTGGCCGGTCGCCGCGCCGTGGAACAGGTGCTCGGGGGGCACGATCCCCGGGTTCTGGCCGTGGTCGGCCCCTGCTCGATCCACGATCTCGAGGCCGCCCGCGACTACGCCGGCCGACTCAAGGCCCTGGCCGATCGGGTGGCCGATCGATTGCTCGTGGTGATGCGGGTGTATTTCGAGAAGCCGCGGACGACCGTCGGGTGGAAGGGGCTGATCAACGATCCGCACATCGACGACTCCTTCGACGTCGGCACCGGGTTGCGGCTGGCCCGCGGGCTGTTGATCGAGGTGGCGCGGATGGGGCTGTTTTCGGCGACGGAGTTTCTCGAGCCGATCACGCCGCAATACATCGCCGACACGATCGTGCTCGGGGCGATCGGCGCCCGCACCACCGAGAGTCCGACCCACCGGCAGATGGCCAGCGGCCTGTCGATGCCGGTGGGTTTCAAGAACTCGACCGACGGCTCGCTCCAGGCGGCCATCGACGCGATGCAGTCGGCCCGCGCCGCGCACAGTTTCCTCGGCATCGACAACGAGGGGGGCACGTGCGTCGTCTCGACCACCGGCAACCCCTGGGGTGTGCTCATGCTGCGCGGAGGCCGCAGCGGGTCGAACTACTCGGCCGAGGTGATGCACGACGCGCGCGCGCGGCTCGAGGCGGCCGGCCTCCCGGCCCGGATCATCGTCGACTGCAGCCACGCCAATTCGGGCAAGGATCCGCGGCGGCAGTCGGTCGTGTGGCGCGACGTGCTCGAGCAGCGGCTGGGCGGCGATCGATCGATCGTGGGCATGATGCTCGAGAGCAACATCCACCCCGGCAGCCAGCCGGCCGCCAGCGACAGGGCCGCCCTGCGGTACGGCGTCTCGATCACCGACGCCTGCATCGGCTGGGAGGAGACGGAGGAACTGTTGCTCGAGGCCCACGCGCGGCTGTGAGCACGCGACGGCTCGGCATCGTGCCGACCGTCGCTTGGCGGACCTCCGTCCGCTGGCACGAACCCGGCCCTCCGGACCTGGCGCGGGAGTGGGCGCATCTTTGGCTCACCGGATACAATCCCGGGGTTGTCGTCGAAACGCGAAAGGATTCGCCATGCGTGTCTGGTTGCTCGTCGGTCTGTTCGTCATCGTCGCGTCGCACAACGCTCCTGCCCAGCAGATGACCTACGGCGAGGCCGAGGTGCAGACCGTCGTCGGCGCGAAGAACGCGCTCGATCAGTTCTTCGGGCTCGAGATCGAGTCGCTGCCGCCCGCGATGCTCCAGCGGGCCGAAGGAATCGCCATCTTCCCCAACATGATCAAGGGCGGCTTCATCCTCGGTGTCAACTACGGCAAGGGAGTGCTCTCCGTCCGCAATGCCGACCGCACGTGGTCGGCGCCCGTGCTGGTGACCATGGGGGGCGGCAGCCTCGGGTTTCAGGCAGGCGTGCAGGCCGCCGACATCGTGCTGATCTTCGCGACGCCCCGCAGCCTCCAGGGAATCCTGCAGGGCCAGAAGGTGACCCTCGGGGCCGACGCCTCGATCGCGGCCGGACCCGTGGGACGGCAAGCCAACGCCGGCACCGACGCCCGGCTCGGCGCCGAGATCTATTCGTACGCCCGCAGCCGCGGCCTG
The DNA here is from genome assembly GCA_009923125.1 of Planctomycetia bacterium. Classification (GTDB taxonomy): domain Bacteria; phylum Planctomycetota; class Planctomycetia; order Pirellulales; family UBA1268; genus RGVT01. The sequence continues at coordinate 9,402 of RFUD01000003.1, read as the reverse complement.
TTTCTCGGCGTCTCGCTCGGCGGCTCCGACATTTCGGTCGATCACAACGCCGATTCGATGCTCTACGGCCGGTTCGGCGTCACGCCCGCCGACGTGTTCCAGCAGCGGGGCATCGGCATCCGTCCGGAGGTCCAGCAACTCGTGGATGACCTCAACGCCCGATCCGTACAGGCTGCGGCCGGCGCCGTTCCTGCCGCCCGCATCCCGGTGTCACCCGCCGCCGCGGCTCCCGCGCTCGTTCCGGCCCCCGTGCCGGCCGCGGTGCCGGTCGCCCCGGCAGCCGTGCCCATGCCCGCGCCCGTGCCGATGCCGGCGGTCGCGCCCGTCCGCCCGGTCCCGGTGGCCGATCCGCCGCTCGTGCCGATCCGGTAGCGGGCATGCCGAGCAGCGGTGCATCCGATCCGCGGCGCCCGATCCGGATCAAGTTCGTCGGGTTCTGGGACGATTTCAACACCGGCGACAATTACTTCACGCGGCTGCTCGCGTCGCGGTACCGGCTCGAGATCTGCGACGACCCCGACTACATCGTGTACGCCTACGTGGGGCGGCGACGCAAGGAGTTTCTCGCGTACGACTGCGTGCGCATCTTCTACACCGGCGAAAACCTGCCGCCCGACTGGCACGCGTGCGACTGGGCCTTCACGTTCGAGCACACCAGTCACCCGCGTCATTTCCGGCTTCCGCACTGGCCGTTTTACGTGCCGCCCGAAGCCCTCGTGAAACCTCCCGAGTACGATCCCGCCGCCGTGCTCGCCGCGAAGACGAGGTTTTGCGCGTTCGTCGTCTCGAATCCGCTGTGCCGGGCCCGCAACGACTTCTTCCGCCGGCTGTCGCGGTACAAGCCGGTCGATTCCGGCGGCAAGGTGCTCAACACGCTCGGCCACCGGGTGGCCGACAAGCGGGCGTTCCTCGCCGACTACAAGTTCACGATCGCCTTCGAAAACGAATCCCACCCCGGGTATACGACGGAGAAGATCGTCGAGCCGATGCTCGTCAACTCGATCCCGATCTATTGGGGCGACCCGTGCGTCGGCCGGGACTTCGACACGCGAAGCTTCCTGTCGGTCCACGACCAGGGCCCGCTCACGCGGCGGTCGCTCGACGATCTCGTCGACCGCGTCGTGGCCGTCGATCGTGATCCCACGCTCCATGCGGCGCTCCTCGCCCGGCCCTGGCTGCGGGACAACCGCGTGCCTGCATGCGGCTCGTCGGCCGCGATCCTCGACCAGTTCACGAAGATCTTCGAGACAACCGTGGAGCCGGTGGCCCGGCGCCGCTCGATCGCCCGGGCCATCGGGCTGCATCGGCTGCCGGCCGAGGCGGCGAGCGTGCGGCGGCGGATCGTGCGAAAGTGGCGGAAGGTCACGGCCAATGCGTGAGGGGCGGAGCGTCCCACGCTCGGCCGGCCGTGGCGTTCGGTCTCGGGGCCGTGGCGCCAGGCCTGCGCGGCTACTTGCAGAGCATCAGTGAATCGACGAAGCCGCAGCTCTCGGGGCCAAGCGTCGTGTCGGCCGCTCGCAGGTCGCTCTCCGCACGCCAGTAGTCCTGGCGGGCCGTGATCTCGAAGATCTCGGCGTCGAACTTGGCCTGCTCGCGCAGCGTGACGCGAAGCACGTCGCTGCGGCCGAGCCGCAGCTGCTCGCGCTCGGCACGGGCCACGACGCGTGCCAGGTCCACCCGCTGCTCCGCCTGGCGGTGAAATTCATAGGCTCGCTCGAGGGCGGAGTAGGTGTCCTGGACTTCGGCCCTGACCTGATCCTCGGCGAACTGGAGCTGCCGTTCGACCTGCACGAGCTGCGACTGCGCCGCGGCCACGCGGCCGCGGGCGTCGCGACGCTGCGCGGGCATCTGGAAGACGAGCGACGCCTCGAGCACCTGACGGTCGAGGCCGAACGGCCCCGACAGGCTGCTCTTGCCGAAGCCCGCGTCCTGATTGCCGGCGATCTGCGCGTCGAGGCCGGGAAGCGTCTGATTCTCGGAGAAGCGGCGTTCGACGAGCAGTTTCTCGCGCTGCAGCGCCAGCCGCTGAAATTCCGGGCGGGCGGCGAGCGCCCGGGTGAGCGACTGCTCGAACATCGCGGGCGTCGGGGCCACCGGGGCCGGAGCGGGACGCATCCGCGCGCGACCGGCGAGCAGCGGCTTGCCCAGCGCGTCGCGGTAGTACATCGAGAGGTCGATGGTGGCCTGCTGCACACCCCGGTCGGCCTGCACGACCACGGCCTGCCGCAGCGCGATGTTCTGCTGGTTGTCGATGCGCTCGATGTTGGCGACGGCCCCCCGTGCGACCCGCAGACCGATCTCGACGTCGCGCTCGACCGCCAGATCGACGAGGTAGTCGGCGGCCTTGCGACGCTCGCCGCTGCCGGTCCAGTTCCAGTAGCTGCGGGCGGCCGCCCGCATGTAGTCGAGCCGGCTGCGCAGGATCGCGGGCTCGGCCAGCGACACGTCGATCTCGGCCTGCGCCCGCGTGGCCCGCGCCCGGTCGATGTCGCGGTTCTTGGCGAGCGGCATCGTCAGGCCGCCACGAAACTCGCCGGCGTCGGCGGTGAGCCGCTGCAGATTGTAGGTGGGGAAGTTGCCGTATCCGGTGCGATAGCCGCCGAACATGTTGATGCCGCCGTAGGGCAGCAGTTGCTGCATGCCGAAGTCGGACCGGTAGTTCTCGTACGTTCCGGGCGCGAGCGCGTTGCCCGAGCCCGTGACGTTGGTGTCGAAGGCCCCCATGGCGCTGGTCAGCCTGCCGGCGGCGATGGCGCGCTCGCGTTCCACCGCCTGGAGCAGCGGGTAGTGGAGCATCACGCTCTGGAGCACCTCGCAGAGCGTCAGCGGCGCGTCGCGTTCGTCGGTGGCGGCGCCGGGGATCGGGGTCTCGGCCGGCGCGAACAGCTTGGCCCCGCCGGGCACCGGGGGCAGCTGCTCCGACGGCCGCGGGGCTGCATCTTCCGGAATGTCCGGCAAACGCTCGAACAGGTCGTCGGCCGTGAGCCCCTCGGGCGAGGCCGCGGGGGGTGGGATCGCTTCGGCGCCCGAAAGGTCTTGGAACGACTGACGCACCACGCTGGGTGGCGCGGCCGGGGTGGCGGCCTGGGTTTCGAGCGCCGTGAGGCTCCGCGCCGGGGTGAAGAGCCGGGGTTCGGCGGCGGGGGCGGTGACGGCCAGGAGGAGCAGCGTGGCGATGGGACGCCAGGCCGTACCGGCGCGGCGCCAGGGCGATCGCATGGACAGAACCGGAGTTCCGTCCCTGCGTCGGCGGGCTAAAGCGCCGCGCTCGCCTACTTGACCTTGATCTTGGGCGGCTTCGGGGCGTCCTTGTCCTTCGTGATCGGCGAAAGCACGGGCGGGAAGCCGTTGAGCCGCCGCCAGATCTCGTAGCCCAGGGGCACACGGTTGAGAAACACCCAGCCGATCGCCTGGTTGCCCTGCCGCAGAAACTCGGGATCGGGCCACGCTTCGCCCGGACGCATCGCATCCGGCTCGATGAGCACGCGAAACTTGCCCGTGGAACCGCTGGCGGCGGCGTCGATCTGACGCACCCTGCCGCCGAACGTGCCGATCGCCAACTCCGGGAAGGCCGAGAACTGGATCGCGGGCCAGCCCTCGAACTGCAGCCGGACGTGCGGCATCGCGCCGGTGCGCTCGGCGAAGCCGCGCACCAGGGGCGCGTCGAGCCCGTCCAGGAGGAGCTCGACGACACGGTCGTTCGTGTCGGGCACGATCGTGCACAGCTCGTCGCCTTCCTTTACGTACTGTCCGCCCTGGCCGACGTTCGCCTCGACGCGGAACACGGTCCCGTCGCAGGGCGCCACGACGAGTCGGGCCTTGAATCGCTCGATCCGGTTGTCGATCTCCTGGAGCTCACGCTCGATCGAAAACAGGTTTTGTTCGCTCTTTCGCAGGTTCGACCGGGCCACGGCGATCGCCGAGAGTCCGGTTGCGTCGGCCTGCACGAGCAGCGCCTCCTGCGTGAGCAGGGCCGCCTCGGCCCGCTGGATTTCGGCGGCCGCCTTCTCGATGTCGGTGCCGGCGCGGTCGGAACGCATCCTGGCTTCGTCACGATTGAGCTTGCTCTCCAGGCCGCCGAACGTGGGGTTCGTGAACAAGTCCTCGAACATCTCATAGCGGTTCTTCTCGAACGTCTGGGCGAACTGCGCGTTGGCGCCGACCTGCTTCGCCACCTCGATCGACTTTCTCGCCGCTTCACGGTTTGCCTCCGCCGCCTTCACCGCGGCGTCGCGGGCCGCCTCCTGGGCGCGGGCCGCAGCCGCCTGTTCAGCCACCTCCTGCCTCGCCGCGGCGAGACGCCCGACGAGGAACTCCCGCTGGGCCGTGAGCCGCGCGGCGAGCTCAGGATCGTTGTCTTCGATATCGACAACCGGATCGTTCATCTTCACGCGGCTTCCCTCGACCACGTGCCATTTCCTGACCTGGCCCGAAACCCGCGCGGTGAGCACCTGCATTCGCTCGACTGGGGAATATGCGACGACCTGACCCCGGCCCTGTACGGTCTGCTGCCAAGGCACGAAGGCCAGGAGGAATGGGGCGGCGAGGAAAAGCAGGATGACGAACCTCGACAGCAGCCGCACGATGCGGGGTGTGGCCGACTGCCGCAGGACTTCATCGAACGAGGTCGGAGAACTCATAGCCATTCCACCGTCTTGTCGCAGCGGTTGCGGATGTCGTCGCGGGCCGTGGCGACGACGAGCGTCCAGGGCGCCGCACGGTCGAACAGCGCCTCCAGCAGTTGCGGGCAGTCGTGGATGTCGAGGCCGTCGAGCAGACCGTCGATCAGCAGGAGCCGCGGCCGTCCGGCGATCGCCCTGGCGATCGAGAGCCGCAGGAGTTCGTTCGTGGAGAGCGGCAGCCCGTCGGAGGCCAGCGGCGTGGCCGCACCCTGCGGCAGGCGGGCCACGGTGTCGTCGAGACCCACCATGTCGAGCGACTTCTGTACGTCGAGGGCGGACAGCTCGGTCCGACCCACGCGAATGTTCTCCGCGACCGTGCCCGCGAAGGTCTCGGTCTTGCCGACGAGCGCGATCCGCAGCCGCGTGGAGCCGCGGTCGAGCGAGCGGGCGTCGATGCCGTCGAACTCGAGCATGCCCTCGTGAGGGAGGCGGAGGAGGGCGAGCGTCTCGAGGAGAAACGTCTTGCCGGAGCCGGATCGGCCGATCACCGCGACCCGTTCACCGGGGCGGGCCACGAGCCGCCGCGGGGAGCCGTTCGCCCGGCCGACCTCGGCCACCACCTGCATCGGTGTGTCGCGCGGCGGCAACCGCTCACCCCCCTCGGGCTCCAGCGTCAGGGTGTTGATCACCCCCAGCTTGTCGAGCGAGGCCTGCAGGTCGTAGAAGATTTCGACGTATTTTCCCAGCTTCGAGAGCGCGGTGAGCACGAGCGTGACGATCAGTTCGCCGGCCACGAGCTGCCCGAGGTTGAGCTGCCGGCTGATCACCAGCCAGCCGCCCAGGCCGAGGAGCACGGTGCTGGCGATGGCCTCGAGGAGCAGGGCGAACAGCGTCTGTCGCCAGACCACGCGAAAGTGCGCCCGCCGGGCGGCGATGTAGGCCGCGGTCAGCTCTCCCGCCCGCGCGACCGCCACGCTGCCCCCCTTGCCGAAGCGGAAGGTGTGGGGGCACTTGGCGATCTCCTCCAGCCAGGCCGCCATGTCGAACTTCGCGTAGCTCTCGCGGATGCTGGTCCGTACGCCCCCGATTCCGAGCACGAGCACGAGGAACGCCACCATCCCCACCATCACCACGGCGAAGGTCAGCAGGTAGGGATGGTAGAACGCGAGCACGATCAGGCCGACGACCGTCGTCATCACGATCGCCACGCCATCGACCAGCAGCGTGGCGATCGACTTCTGGACGGTCGCCACCTCGAAGAAGCGATTGACGCGATCGACTTCTGGACGGTCGCCACCTCGAAGAAGCGATTGACGATGTCGGTGGGATTGAGCCCGTCGAACGACTCGATCTCCGCCCGGGCGAAGCGGGTCGCGAAGGAGTCGGCGGCGCGGGCGAAGATCCGCCGCTGCATGTACTCGGCCACCGCCACCTGCATCGCGCGCAGCACCGCCGAGAACAGCAGGAAGGCCAGCATCACCAACGACAACACGACCACCGGCCACAGCAGCACGCCGAAGGCGACGGTGTTGACGAGGGCTTCGATCGCGGCCGGCGTGACGATCGAGAGCAGGCCCACCCCGAGCGCGAAGGCGAGGATCGTGAGCACGTCGCGCCGCTCGAGGCGCAACACGGCCATCAGCCGCGCCCACGGCCTGACTACTGCGCCGCCATGATGCCCTGCAGTTTCTGCCATACGGTCCACAGGCCGACCATGATGAAGCCTGCCGCCGACAGCCACAACAGCAGATCCCACGGCTTCGAGGGGGTCAGCCGGGGGTCCGTCGCCCGGTACCGAAACCAGATCACGGCCACGCCCAGCGCCGTGAGCATCACGGCCTGCATCGCCCCGCTGGCCAGCACCATCCCCACGGGCTCCCGGATCAGGAGTGCCAGCACGAGCGCCACGAGCGGCCAGGCGGTGGCGATCCGCCGTGACCAGACGCGACGGGCGTCGTCGGTCCCGGGGATCCAGCCGGCGAGCGCGAGCCCATCGGCCACGATCCTCGCGTTGCCGTCGGCGGCGGCGAAGAGGGTCGAATAGAGCACGGCGAAGGCCCCGACGAGAAACACCTCCTCCGCCCATGCGCCGAACACGGGTGCGTACATCGCGCCGAGCGCCCGTACCATCTCGCCACCGCCCGGTCGCAGGCCGAGGCGGCCGAGCGTGGCGGCCCCCAGGAGGTAGAAGGCGACGGTGACGACCGTGTACACGACCATCGAGGCCCAGGCATCCACCTGCATCACCCTCAGCCATCCCCGGGCCCGCTCGGCCCAGGCGGAAGACTCGTCGCGCGGCCCGACGGCCCGACCGTAGCCTTTTTCCAGGCACCAGTAGGGGTAGAACATCAGTTCGCTGGCCCCCACGCCGATGATGCCGAACGTGGCCAGCGCCGTCATCAGCGGAGAGCGTCCTCCGAGGGCGGGCGGAATCGACGGCACGAGCCCCGACGCGAGTTCACGGGCCGAGATCGCCCAGGCCGGCTCGAACTGCAACAGCAGCAGTGCGAGCAGTGTCACGAGCGTGAACGTGCCGACGAGCACGATCGAGACGCGCTCGATGACGCGGTAGCGACCGATCGACAGCAGGATCGACGTCACGACACCGACGATGACCGCCCAGACGGTTTCGTCACCGGGTGCGGGCAGGCCCCGCGCCTCGGCCTCGAGTCCGGCGAGCCGGCGATCGAGGACGTCCGCCTCGGCGGCGGCGCCGTTGCGGCGTGCGGCGGCGGCCTCGATCCGCGTGGCGGCCGCCGCGTCGTGCACGCGGTTCCACTCCCGCCCGGCCGCGGTCACCGGCGCGCCCGCCGCGAGCGTCTGGGCGACGCCCGCGAGGATGCCCCCCTGCTGCACGATCACGAGCGCCGTCATGATCGCCCAGCCCCAGTAGATCCAGCCGAGGCCGCCCAGCCGCGGCCCCGGCACGCGGTCGAACGCGGCGAGGGGCGTGCGGCCCCAGGTGAGCGTGTGGCGACCGATCTCGATCTGGGCCGCGACCTTGATGCCGCAACCGATGACGATGAGCCACAGGAGGATGAACCCCGCCTCGGCCCCGACGGTCGTCGCGGCGATCAGTTCGCCGCTGCCCACGATCGAGCTGGCGAGGATGATGCCGGGGCCCAGATGGGCGAGCGTCTCACGGAGCGTGGTGGGCGGGGATTGCATGGGGAAGGAGCATGGAGGCCCGTCGCTCCAGGGGCGAGATCATGCTACGTGCATGACTCGAGCCATTTGGCGAACTGAAGATAGGTTTTCTCGCGGTCGAACACCGCCTCGGCCAGTCGGCGGCTGCCGTGGCGACACTCGTCGAGGAGCTTGCGATCGGCCGCGAATGCCGTGATCGCCCGGGCGAGCGATGCCGCGTCGCCGGCCTTGTACGTCAGGCCCGCGGCGTGGTCCGCGATCAACCTCTCGAGTTCACCCGGCAGCGAGTTCACGATCGCCAGGCCCGCGGCCGCATAGTCACAGGCCTTGTAGGGCACCGCCACCAACGTCTCCGGCTTCACGAGCACGAGCCCCACGTCCGACTCGGCCAGTCGTTTCACGTACTCCGCACGCGGAAGGAGGCCGTGTACCACGATCCGGGTCGAGCCGTTCATGGCGGCGGCCGCCGCGCGGAGCCGGCCTTCGAGCGCGCCCGTGCCGGCCACGTGAATCTCCGCGGAACATCCAGCCGACGTCAGGAGTCGCGTCGCGGCGACAAGCGCGTCGAGATCCTGTCCCGCTTCCAGCGTACCGGCGTAGACGCACTGCAGGGGCGGCGCCGCTGCGGCCGCCGCGGGATCATGCGAGTCGATCTCCGTGGGGGACAGTCGCCGTGGCTCGGGGTACTCCTGCAGGTAGGCTCCGAGGTGGCAGACGTGCTGCGGTCGTGGCGACGTCGCCGCGGCTGCAGGGCGTATCGAGCAGGTGAGCAGGGTGTCCGATTGGGCGCAGATCGCATCGGCGGCCGCGAGCACCGAATGGCGGCGTTTTTCCATGCCGCTGAGCAACATCGGCGCGATCGTCCGCCGGAACCAGGCGGGCCCGGGCAGGATCCGCGCGAACGTTTCCGGCCACGCGTCCATGACGTCGCACACGAACACGGCATCGAGCCGCTTCGCGAGTCGGGCGGCCGCCTCCGGACCCTCGAGGGGCGGCAGGCTCGCGAGGATGATGTCCGGCCGTTCGAGCTGGCCCGATGCCACGCCCTCGCTCGCCAGCCGCTCGAACGTCCGCCCGAAGTCGCGGTGGCTGCCGATGCGGGCGAGCGACACGTTGCGCGTGTAGGGCCGAACCGCCACGAGCCGCACGGCGAAGTTCTCGTCGTCGCGGATCGTGAGCGGGGGCGTCCGGGCCGCCTTCCGCCGGTGGCTCCAGGTCGCCGTCCACCACGTGACGTCGTGGCCGCGGGCGGCGAGCACCCGCGCGAGCGACCAGTAGCGGAGCGGCGGCAGCCCTTCCCCCGGAATGTCGTCGAACGGATTGACGATCCAGATGCTCAGGGGCGGAGGCAGCGGCTCGGCTCGACTCATGGCCGCGAAGCGTAACAGAAGGCCCGTGCGGGGGAGAGTGGCGTGTGCCGCGCGGCCCCGCGGCGGCCTGCCGGGAGGCCCGCCCCGCTACAAGGCGAACAGCCGGCCGGCCGTGCGGAAGTAGAGCCGCCCGCCCGCGACGGCCGGAGTCGCCCGGCAGGTGTCTCCCAGCGGCGCGCGGCCGAGGACGTCGAAGGCGTCACCGTCGCGGATCGCCACCACCTCGCCGTCGGCGGCCACGTTGATCACGGCTCCTCCGGCCA
>RFUD01000200.1 GCA_009923125.1 Planctomycetia bacterium | reverse complement strand
CGATCGTGGCGGTGGTCGGTCACGGCTCGTCGAGCCGGAACAACCCGCACGAGAGCGCCTACGACTGCGGCGCCTGCGGCGGTGGCCGCGGCGGGCCGAACGCCCGGGCGTTCGCCCTGATGGCCAACGACCCGCGGGTGCGCGCCCGACTCGCGTCCGAGGGGCTCGTGATCCCCGCGACGACCTGGTTCATCGGCGCCATGCTCGACACCTGCGCGACCACGCTCACCTGGTACGACACCGACACCGTCCCGCCCGAGCGTCGCGCCGACGTCCAGAAACTGCAGGCGATGGCCGAGCGTGTCGCCGCGGCCGACGCCCACGAGCGCTGCCGGCGTTTCGAGACCGCGCGGCTCGACATCACGGCGGCGGCGGCAAGGGCCCACGTGGAGGCCCGCAGCGTCGATCTCGCCCAGGTGCGGCCCGAGCTCGGGCATGCGACGAACGCCGTGTGCGTCGTCGGCCGGCGATGGCGGACGCGGGGACTGTTCCTCGACCGGCGGGCGTTCCTCGTGTCGTACGATCCGACGGCCGACGACGACGGCGGAATCCTCACGCGGACGCTGGCGGCGGTGGGGCCGGTCGGCGCGGGGATCAACCTCGAGTACTACTTCTCGGTCGTCGACCGCCTCGGCTACGGCTCCGGCACCAAGCTGCCCCACAACATCACCGGACTCGTGGGCGTGATGGACGGCCACGCCAGCGACCTGCGTACGGGCCTCCCGTGGCAGATGGTGGAGATCCACGAGCCCATGCGGCTGCTGATGGTCATCGATGCCGCGCCGGAGCGGATCCTCGCCGCGGTGGCCCGCGTGCCGGCCGTCGAGCGGATGGTGGTCAATCGCTGGATTCAACTCGTCGCCTGGGATCCCGCCGGTCCCGGCCTGCATGTCTTCAGCGACGGCCGCTTCGTGCCCTTCGTGGCGGAGCGGCGCCTCCAGCCGGTCGTCGAGCGGTCGATCGACTGGTACCGCGGACACCGGGAGCATCTCCCACCCGCCCGCATCCTCGCGGCGCTCGACGACCGCGCGGCCGAGGTGCGGACATGACCGGCCACGACCTGGTTGCCGCGCTCGTGGTCTGCCAACTCGCCGCTCCGGCGGCGACGCTCGTGCTGGTCGGGTTGCCCGCACTCGCGGGACGGGCGCTCTCCGAGCAGGTCACGGCGCGGATCGTCGGAGGCGGCTTCGCAGCCGGCTTCCTCGCGGCGATCAGCGTCCTCGGCCTGCTGGCCACCCGGGGATTCACCCCCGAGGTCGTCCACTCCGGGACCTGGTTCGCGGTCGGCCATCACGAGGCGACCGTCAACCTCGTCGCCGACGCGCTCTCGGTGCCCTACGTCTGTTTCTCCACGGGCCTGTGTTGGCTCGTGAATTCGTTCGCCGGCAGGTATCTGCACCGCGAGCCGGGCTTCACCCGGTTTTTCATCCTGCTGTCGCTGTTCGGCACCGGCATGAACCTGATGGTGCTCGCCGACAGCATCGACGTGTTGTTCGCGGGCTGGGAATTCGTCGGCATCTCGTCGGCGCTGCTGATCGGATTCTTCTTCGAACGGCGGAACGCGATCGATGCGGCCTTGCGCGCCTACACGACCTACCGGATCTGCGACGTCGGTCTGCTGGCCGCCGGCGTGTTGATCCACCGCGCGGTCGGGTCGGGTGACTTCGAGCGGGTGTTCGGCGCGGAGTGGCCGCATTCGGTCTGCCTCGTGCCGGCGGGCACGGCCACCGCCGTGTCGCTCCTGCTCGCCTTCGCGGCGCTCGGCAAAACCGCCCAGGTGCCGTTTTCGGGGTGGCTGCCCAGGGCGATGGAGGGCCCGACGCCGTCGAGTGCGATATTCTACGGGGCGCTCTCGATCCACGCGGGCGCCTACGTGCTGCTGCGTTGCGAGGCCCTGCTCGACGCGGCGCCCGTCGCGCGGGCCGCCCTCATCCTGATCGGCGCGGGCTCGGCGCTGCACGCAAGCCTCGTCGGGCGCGTGCAGACCGACCTCAAGAGCATGCTCGCCTACGCATCGATGACCCAGGCCTCGCTGATCCTCGTCGAGATCGGGCTCGGCTGGCGGGTGATCCCGCTGGTGCACGTCGTCGGCCATGCCATCCTCCGCAGCCTCCAGATCCTGCGTTCGCCGTCGGCGCTCCACGACCGGCACGAGCTGGAGGCGGCGATCGGCGGCCATCCGGACCTCGGTGGCTGGTCGCCCATCGCGTGGCTTCCGGCTCGCGCCCAGGCGGCCGTCTACCGGATCGCGCTGGAGCGCGGTTTCGAGGAGATGGCCGTGATGCGGGGCGTGGTCGGACCGGCGACACGACTCCTCGAGCGCATGGCTGCGGCCGAGCGGGCGTGGGTGGCGTGGCTGGGTGAGCGCCGCGTGCGGCGTGAAGGGAGCCGGCGGTGAGTGGATTCGATCCGGCGGGGATCGAGGCCGGTCGCGGTCTCGTGCTGGGCCTGGTGGCGACGACTGTCGCGGCGCCGCTGGCGGCCGCCGGGGTCATCGCGGCGGGAGGTTTCCCGCGGAGCCCGCGCACGCCCGCGGCTGCTTCGCTCGGGGTGGCACTCGGGGCCGCGGCCCTCCTGGCATGGGGCTGGAATGCCGCCCCCGCCCCGCCCTTCGAGTTCGGCGCGCGGCTCGGCGGTGGCTCGCTCGTGCACGTCGACGGGATCACGGGGACGCTCCTGCCCATGGTGGCCCTGATCCAGGTGGCGATCGTGCTCGTCGCACCGAAGCGGTTCCTCGACCGTGCCGCCGCGGTGCGGCTCCTGATCGGCGCGGCGGCGACGTTCGCGCTGTTTTCCACCGCCCATCCGCTGGCGCTGGTGGGGCTGTGGATCGTGACGGCGTCGCCGACATGGGTCTCCGTCCGCGGCACTCCCGGCGGCCGGCCGGCGGCGCGGGTGTTCGCGACCGTGATGCTCCTGGCGCTGGCGTGCATGGCGGCGGGCACGCTGCTCATGCTCGCCGACCCGCCCTGGGAGAGCGGCTGCGGAAACATGGGCAACGCCGGCGGCTGGCTCGTGGCCGTCGCCGTGCTGATGCGCAAGGGGATCGTCCCCTTTCACTCGTGGTATCCCGCCCTGTTTTCCAACGCGCCACTCTCGACGGCGCTGGCGGCCACGATGCCCCAGGTGGCCGCCTACACCGCCGTGCGTCTCCTGATGGGGCATGCCGATCACGGCGCCGGCGTGGGCGCCGAGCTCGTCGTGCTTTCGCAACTGGCGCTCCTGACGGCCGCCTACGGCGCGGCGCTCGCGCTGGTGCAGCGCGACCTGCGCGGACTGATCGGCACGCTCGCCATGAGCCAGTCGGCGATGGTGCTCGCCGGCCTCGCGGGCCGGCTGCCGATGGAGATCAACGGCGCCCTGTGCGTCTGGATCTCCAGCGGCCTGGCGCTCACCGGGATCGGCCTCGTGGCCTGGGCGCTCGAGAGCCGGGCGGGGCCGCTGTCGCTGGCGACCCCCCAGGGCCGGTTCCATGACGCCCCCGACCTCGCCGCGTTCTTTCTGCTGTTCGGGCTCGCGACCATCGGGCTGCCCGGCACGCTGTCCTTCGTGGCGGACGACCTGATCGTCTCCGGCAGCCTCGACGAGCAGCTCCACGCGGGGCTGCTCGTGATCGCGTCAACGGTGCTGTCGGGCATCGCGGTGGTGCGCGGCTGGTTCTTCATCTTCGGTGGGCCGACGGCCGTCGACGGACCGCGACACACGATCCTGCCCCGCGAGCGTTTCGCCCTCACGGCCCTGCTCGTGCCGCTGTTCGCGTTCGGCCTCTGGCCGGGGCCGCTCGTGGCGTCGCTCGAACGGGCCGCAGAACAGCTGCTCGGCGTGACAGCCGACGGTGAGCCCGTCGTGGCCCCGGCGGCGCCGCCCGAGGCTACAATCGGGCCGCCATGAAAACCCCACCATCGAACAGCCGTCCGCAGCGTGCGCGGCGGACATCCGCGGCCGCCGACATCGAGGGCCTCGGCGTCTTCTATCTCGGCAGGAAGTGCGACCCCACGACGGGCAAGGCGGGCGCCGAGCCGGTGCTCGTGGACGCCCGCCGGTTCACCACCCACGCGGTCTGCGTCGGCATGACCGGCAGCGGCAAGACGGGCCTGCTCATCGACCTCGTCGAGGAGGCGGCGCTCGACGGCATTCCCACGCTGGTGATCGATCCGAAGGGGGATCTCGCGAACATCCTGCTCGCGTTTCCCGACCTCGCGCCAGCCGACTTCCTTCCGTGGCTCGAGGCCGACGCCGCGCAGCGCGAGGGGATCACCCTGGAGTCGCTCGCCGACCGTGTCGCCGCGAAATGGCGGGATGGCCTGGCGTCCAGTGGCCAGTCGCCGGAGCGGATCGCGCGGCTCAAGGCCGCGGTGGATATGGCCGTCTACACGCCGGGCAGCCGCGCGGGACGGCCGCTGGCGATGCTCGAAAGCCTCGAGGCGCCCGCGGCCGCGGTGCTCGCCGATCCCGAGTTGCGCCGGGAGCGGATCGAGTCGCTCGTGTCGGGAATCCTCGCGCTGGCCGGCATCGATGCGGAGCCGGGTCGCAGCCGGGAGCACGTGCTCCTGTCGGCGATCGTGGACGCCCTGTGGAAGAGCGGACAGAAGGTCGATTTCGGGGCGCTCGTGCGGGCGATCCCCGCGCCGCCGGTGGAGCGGGTCGGCTTTCTCGACCTCGAAAACTTCTATCCGGCGGGCGACCGCTTCCAACTGGCGAGCCGGCTGAACACCGTCGCGGCGGCCCCCGGCTTCGAGGCCTGGCTGTCGGGCGAACCGCTCGACGTGGGGCGGCTGCTGTGGACGGCCGAGGGGAAGCCGAGAGTCAGCGTGGTGTCGATCGCACATCTCAACGACGCCCAGCGGATGGCGTTCGTCACGCTGCTGGCCGGGCAGGCCGTGGCGTGGATGCGGTCGCAGGGCGGCACGTCGTCGCTCAAGGCGCTGTTCCTCATGGACGAGGTCTTCGGCTACGTGCCGCCGACGGCCAACCCGCCGAGCAAGGGGCCGATCCTCACGCTGTTGAAGCAGGCACGGGCGTTCGGCCTGGGGGTCGTGCTCGCGACGCAGAATCCCGTCGATCTCGATTACAAGGGATTGTCGAACGCCGGCATCTGGTTCCTCGGCCGGCTGCAGACCGCCCGCGACAA
>RFUD01000199.1 GCA_009923125.1 Planctomycetia bacterium | reverse complement strand
TCGCTTCGGTTCGGCGCTCAACCATCACGTGCACCTCCACGCCTGTGCGACCGACGGCGTCTTCGAGCCGGCTGCCGACGAAGCGGGCTGTGACGGCCCGCCGCTGTGCGTGTCGGCCCGGCCGATCACCCCGGCCGCGGCCGCAAGTCCACCCGGCCGGGAGCCAATGGCGTCGTCGAACTCACGCTGTTTGTCGGCAGGATGCCGGTCCGGCGGTCCAGCCAAACCTCGGCTTTGGCTCCGACCGCCAGAGGCGGCAGGGGCGATGGATGGCCTTGCCGCGGTGAAGCAAGCCAGGGGTCTTCGCGCCGAACCACCCGCGCGACATCCACAGCCTCTGACCGCTGCCGGACGCCGGGTCACGACAAAGCCCCGAGGCCGCCGGACTCGGAGAGACTCCGCGCCGACGCGAAAAAACCCCCGCTTCAGCGGCACGGTGGGCGTTTCGGGAGAGCCGTTCTGGGACTCGGGAGAACGAGGCACGCGACTCACCAACCGCTCTCCCGCTGGGAAACGTTTGAGAAGGCGCCGTTGGCCAGACTCCACTTACGGGCCAGGTCGAGTTCGCGGGCTTGTTCGCCGCGCTCGAGGAGCGGGGCTTTCGGGGCTGGATCGGGCTGGAGCCGGTCGAGCCGCGGGAGGCGGGGGCCGAACTGGGCGCCGCGATCGACTCCCTGCGGGCGATGGAGGGCAGGGTCGGAGCCACTTCACCCGGCTTTCGGCCGCGCGTCGGCTCCGGCAGTCGGTGCGCTGCGCTCCTTCTCTGCTGCCCGACCGCCTGGACGATTTTCGATTGCTACGGATATTGCCGACGCGGTCATCCGGTTGATCGATGGTGCCGCATCGATGACGGGCGAACTGCTGCTGCTCGATTCGGGTATGCATCTCGACAAGGGGTTGTCCAACGGTGGTGTCTGGGGACCGCACGGCCCCTCGAGGCCCATGGCTCGCGTTGGTTGTGGATGCATCTCGAGGATAGGATCGGGCCCGGGTGAATCCTCGAGGACACAACGTGACAATCAGCGTGGCGATCGTCGGCGGCGGGCCTGCGGGCCTGACGCTCGCCGCGGCGTTGGCCCGGCAGGGCGGGTTCGAGATCGCGGTGTTCGAGCGTGCCGACGACCACTCGAGCGTCGAAACCTACAACCCCGATCGCAGCTACACGATCGACATCACGGGCCACGGTCTGCGTGCGGCCCGCTTCATCGGCATCACCGACCGTTTCGATGCCGGGCTCATTCACTTCAAGGGGCTGAGGATCGCCCCCCATCCCTGGCTTCGTCGGCTCGGGGCCGGCTTCGCCGAGGAGCCGTACCATGGCAGGGGCTGGACGGGGAGCCGCGGTGACATCTGCCGCTGTCTTCAGGCCCATCTCTCTGAGCGGCATGCAGATTCCGTGGCCCTCCACTTCGGTGCGGAGGCGACGCTCGTCGATGTCGGGCAGCCACAGCTCCGCATCGCGTCGCGGGGTGACGGGGCCGGCGAGCTGCGACGGTTCGATCTGGTCGTGGGCTGCGACGGTGGCGGCAGCGGCGTGCGGCGGTCCATCTCCGAGCAGGCCAGCGGGTTTGCAGTCGAGGGGGCCGACCTGGGCAACCACTCCCTGATGCTGCATCTGGACCAGCACCTCGACGAGCTGGATCCGCAGTACCTCTATGTCCTTGCGGTCCATCCGGTGACGGCTGTGGCCGGGGCGATCAACGGCCCCGGAGGGCCGGCGGATCCGCGCTGGTTCTGCCAGATCGGGTTCAGCGGCACGATGCGGTTCGACTCCGCCGCGGATGCCGGTCGTTTTCTCGACAGGGCCCATCCACTGCTGCGGCATTTCGCCTCCGATACAAAAGTGGAGGAGTTCAGCCAGCGGCAATGTCTGCCGACCGGCAAGACCAAGCGGTGTTCGTCTCTCGTGGCCGGGCGGGTGGCGCTTCTGGGCGATGCTGGCGCTCCGGTGCCTCCCGTGGGGCAGGGCGTGAATGCGGCCATGGAAGGCGCGACTGTGCTCGCTCAGTGCCTGCACGAGCATCGCGATTCGCTGGATACTGCGTTGGCGGCCTACGCGGCCACGTGGGGCCGGGAAACCGATGCGCTGCGGCGGATTGCGATGACGGTCGACCTCTCACAACCCATGACGCCGTTCCGGATCCTGATGGCCTCGTTTCTAGGCTACTCCGGCTTGAGGCTCGCCAAGCGGGAGGATCTCAGCTACGCCGAGGCCTGGGAGACTTTCCGCCGCGGCGAAGACCGCATCAGGTGCACGCCCCTGGGGCTCATGCTGCCTCGCCAGCGAGGCTGATCGAACGAAAAAGGTGCGATCCTCGATAGCCGGGCTGGGAAAGGCCCTAGCTGATCGGGGGCGGAAGGTGGCGGCGAGCGTGTGGAACGGAGCCTCTGAATAAACGTCTGAAACATGGTCGGAAACCCGCACCAAAAGTCGTGTTTTCCGGGCATTTGGAACACCTCCTGCGATACTGCGCCCGGCCGCCCTTTGCGCTGGAGCGGCTCTCCATCCGGCGTGGTAAGGACGGCCGTATCGCCCACGTCCGCTATGTGCTCCCCCGACTGTCCAACAAATGGGGTCCACCTCAGTTCGCCCCGAATCACAAGCTCAGGCGCTATCGGGAACAGTGGCAAGTTGCGCGATGCCGCGACCGGTGGGCATGCGGTCGGCGGACATGCGGCACGCCGAGATGCCACCGGCGACTGCTGCGACGCATGCGACCAACCGCGATCTCACGACACGGGCGAAACTCATGGCCCGGGTGGGGGAGGAGTTTCCTTTTGCGTGCCCTTGGGTGTGGTGGCGTCAACCGTCGAGCTGCCCGCGATCGACATCCACAGCCTCTGACGGCATTCCATGCCACGGTGCGGACGGCCAGTGAGAAGGGCGGTTTCAAGGCCGGTCTGCGCTGACGAGAAAAATACGGCCTTGAGCGTGGATAGGAAGCTCTTCGGCACCTCCACGATCGGGTCGCATCCAGCCCGATCAGCTCCGGCGGTTGCTCCTCATGATCCGCCCCGCTCGGCCGACGCTTGCCGAAGTGCCATTGGCCGACCTATCCATCATCTACGGGCACGCGGCGCTGGCAATGATGGAAGCGAGGACGTGCATGCTTTGCTGCCGCTCGTGGAGTCCGCTTGGGCGGCGGATTGGGATACTCCTGAAGAGGATGAGGCGTGGCGGAATTTGTAAGCGGCGACGTGGTCGTCGTGCTGTTTCCGTTCACGGATCTTCAGTCGAGCAAGCGGCGCCCCGCCGTCGTGCTCGCGACGTTCGCACGGGGTGACCTGGTGGAGCGGGTGTGTGCCGTGATTCGTGCTGGCGGTGATGCGTAAACGCGCCGGCGCGACCGACAAGTGCATGAGGGCGTCACCACGCCACGTCTCGTGCGCAACTGCGAATAGCAGCGGCCGGACTTGAACCGGCGACACCCGGCTTATGAAGCCGGTGCTCTAACCAACTGAGCTACGCTGCCCTGTGGTGAGAATATAACCGCTTCTCCGCCGTGAGTCAGCGGCCTGCGAGAACCGCCGTCTGCCACGCGACTGTCGGCGGCGGCGGGCTCACGCGAGGTCATCAGCCAGCGCAGCCGCCAGCGCCTCCGGCCGCAGCGAATGCGCCTGCGCGAATCCGCCGACGAACCGGGCCGACAGGGGCTTGAATGCCACGATCGAAAAGTCGCCGAGTTGAAAGAAGTCGGCGGCCTGTGGATGACGGGCGAGGTAGGCGGCCTTCAGAGACGGGTATTCGGGATGCTCCGGCGGGATGAATTCCGCAACCGCGGGGATCGACACCCGCGGCAACGCCTGAGGCAGCGCCGCATCCTCCGGCGCCATGATCAGCAGGCACACGTCCGGCGACTCGAGCATCTGCCGCGTATGGGCGGCCAGCCGGCTGACGTGCGTGACCAGTCGGATGCCATCCGCGCTGCGGGCGATGGCGAACGGAATCATCGAGGCGGCAGGACGTCCATCGTGTAGCGTGGCGAGCGTCGCGACGCGTCGGTTGAGCAGCAGCGATCGCAAAAGCTGCGATGACGCAGGATCGAGGCTCATGAGATATCTCTCGTGGGGAAAAGCCGTAGAGGAGCATGGCCGAAGAAACGACGTCGGATCACGAGGCCTCTGAAAGCTCTCGGCAGAGAGCCCGAAAATCATCAAGCCGATGCTCGACGACCGTGCGCACGACCTCCGGATCGAGCCGTCGGTATTCGTGAACGGCGATATTGCGAAACCCAACCATGCGCCGCATGCGGTCGGCAACTCGTTGTGACAGCACGCGTTCGCGCTCCAAGAGCGTGAATGCATCGGCGCTGTCGGCGGGAACACCCAGCCCCCGGCGGGAAACCTCACGGCAGGCGGCATCGATCGCCTGCTCGCATGCCCGCTGCAGGTTTAGCACGACAGCGTCGAGCACGATCGGCTCGTGCAGCCTGCCGAGGTCGCCAGCGACGTAGTCGCGAACGGCCCGCAGGCAGCGGTCGATGCTCGCCAGTTTCTGCATGACCACGTCATCGGGCACGGAACTTCTCCTGCATGGCCGCCGTCGCCGCCTGTCGGTTGGCCGCGAACGCTGCGTGATCCGCGAGCGCATGGGTCGTGAAGAACTCCGCCTCGCGCGCCGGCGGCACCAGCGCACGGCCTCGCTGCGTGGCCTCCACCCGCAGCAGGCCACCGGCCCTCCGCAGATCCACAAGATCGACCTGCGCTCCCAGCCGGCTTGCCAGCCGACCGGACACGTCAAACAGCATGACCTGATTGAGCGCTGAGTCGCACAGGACTGCGATGTCGATGTCACTGTCTGGCCGGCTGTTGCCCTGCGCGCGGCTTCCGTAGAGCCAGGCGCCAAGCAACCGCTGCCCGGGGAACGCGGCTGCAAATTCCTCGGCAACGGCGGCGGGGATGCGATCGAGTGCGACCATGATAGACCTCTAGTCTACCCGACGCCGATCAGGTTGCGCGGCTCGCCGACAGCAGGATCACGGCCCGCTTGCCGTCGGTGTGGTAGGGGTCGCCCGTGAGATTTCTGTGCGGGGCGTCGCGGGTGCAGGCGCCCACCCCTGCCACGTAGCCCGCCGCCGCGGCCCGGCCGCTCGTCATCAGGTCCTCGATCACGTAGTCGCGCGATTCGTCGACATCGGGATCGATCCGGTGGGTCGTC
>RFUD01000198.1 GCA_009923125.1 Planctomycetia bacterium | reverse complement strand
GGGCGGCCGGAGGCGTCGCGGACGTCTGCGGAGCGACCGTGCCTCCGGCGGTGTTCGGCGCCGACCGCGACAGTTCGGGAATCGGCTTCAGTGACGGCGTCGGCTGCAGGGCCGGCGGCGCCGACGGTTGGAGCGGTGCGGCCGCGGAGGGCGCGAGATACGTTCCACCCTGCGGGACGATCTGCTGCTGGAACGTGGGCTGCGACAGGCCGGGTTGCGCCATCCCAGGTTGCACCGGCATGCCTTGGGGCGCGACGCCCTGCGGCACGAAGCCCTGCGGCAGCGTCGGAGCGGCGATGCTGGTCTGTCCGGGCAGGATTTGCTGTGGGATGTCGGCTCCCGCGGAACCCCAGGCCTGGGGCGTGGTCTGGATGGGAGCGGCGAACTGGCTCGCCGCGGGCGGTTGCGGGTAGGCGGGCGCCGCCATGCCCATCGGCGCCGCGACGGGCGCTCCTGCCGCCGGCACGGCGTACGAGGGCCCCGCCTGCTGCATCTGCACGTACTTGGTCGAGTAGACCGCCCGGTATTGTGTGACCGGCACATTCACCGCCTGCTGGACGTAATTCGTCACCTGCTGTATGCACTCACGGGAACAGCCGGTGCAGGGATCGATCTCGCACGACGGCTTGTAGGAGGTCACCGGGACGCACTGGTACTGCGTGCGATAGGTCGTCTCGGGCACGTAGCTGACCTGCTGCACCGGCACCACGACGGGCGGAGGGGGCGCCGGGATCGGCGCGGCGACGGGCGCCACGACCGGCGCCACGGCGTAGGCCGGCGGCGCCTTCCGGAAGCACGAGGCGCAGCCGGCGAACAGACCATCGAGGCAGCACTGGGCTTCCACGCTTCGCGGCGGAACGCACGCCATGGCGCCCGCAAGCAGCAGCACGAACATCCAACGCGGCATCTTCATCGCACTCTCCTTCGCTCGGGAGGCTGACGACGGGCGGCAAACGCCGACCGGCTTTCACCCTCTTCACCGACGTCCAAGCGTAGGTTGGGCTTCCGGGCGCGGATCGGAAAAAAGTCCCGGTTCGGTTCATGAATTTCCGCCGGGGGCACGGCACGACCCGCACCGTCGCCACCGCCGCTACGACCGCACCCGCGATGCCCCATCCGCCTCACCGCCGCCGGCCTCGCGGCACGGATGTCGGGCGCGTCGCTCGAACCGGTCATACAACAGAAACAGGGCCTCGCGGATGTCGCCGCGCGACGCCTCGAAAGCCGCGGCGACATCCACCGGCGATACCGCATCCTCAACGGACCGGCACGGCAGTCGCTCGACGATCGCCGCGAGGAGCCGGGCGGATGTCGCGCATTCGAACAGCGTCGGCGACGGGCCCCGGCGGTGGGCGGTCTCGAGCATCCGCGCACCGACCAGCCATGCCGCCAGCCGCATCCCGGCCCCCACGATGCTCCCCGTCCGCTCCGCGCTGTCCACGCACGCGGTGCCCCCGCGCGCACAGGCCGCGATGGCCCGCAGCAACCCGACCAGGTCGCGGGATTCCCGCAGTCGCACCCGCGCGACGCGCCCGCCCTGCGCCTCGAGGGCGTCGGCGATCGTCATCAGCAGCGTCGTCTTGCCGCTGCCGTGAGGGCCCACGATCGCCGCCGACCCGCCGATGGCCGCGAGTCGTGCGACGAGCCCGGGGATGTCGAGCGGGCGGCCCGAGACATCGAGCGGCGCGATTTTTCCGGGGCGCACATGCCTCGTCGAAAACGGGTTGGGTGCCCACCGCTGCCCGATGGAAACGACGGTCATGCCAGTCGCTCCACGGTGCCGCGGGATGGCGGGACGTCCCCGAGATCGAACACATGCTCCGACACGTAGTCGCGCCCGGCCGTGAAGAACAGCCTGATCCGCACGCACCAGCGAATCTTGACCACGACGCCCTCGTAGGAGAGCGGGCTCGGGGGAAGTCGCAGCGACACGCTGCCCGCGGGGAGCGCCGCGCGGAGCGCCGCCGCCCCTTCGAGACGGTCGAAGTGATGAACTCCGAGATCCTCCTCCCCCTTGCCTTCCGTGTACCAGACCACCGACCGTTCGATCGCCCGGATGTCCGCGACCGCCACCCCCTCGACCTCGTACGCCGCCGTCAACGAGTCCTGCGGCGCGTAGGTTCGATCCGGATGGTCGAAATGCACGCCGACCTTGGGCGCGCCGAGCCTCGTGGTGCCGCAGCCGTCCTCGCCGTCGGTCATCGACGTCTCTCCTCCATCCACGCGAACTCGGGACGGCCACCGCCGATGTCCGGCGGCAGCGGATGCACGACCAGCGGAAACATCCGCTCGAACGGCGCCCGCCGCTCCGGACGGCCGTGGACCACGATCCGCCAGCGGACGGCGTTGTGCTCCGACACGAACGAGTGCATCGCATCCCGCGGGATCGTGATCGTGGCATGCGCCTCGAATCGCACGCCGGGGCTGATCCTCACGTCCCGCCATTCCTTCACGACCTCCCGCCACACGACGACGCGTTCGGTGCGGGTGTCGGTGCCCTGGCGAAATGCGGCCGATTCCTCCATTTCCAGCGTCAGCCGCAGCAGTGCGACCGCGCCGGCGCCGCCCTGCGCGAGGAGGACATCGTAGTTCGCTCCGGGAAGGAGCGGGTGGTCTGAAATCTCGACCTGCGTGGTGCCGACGGCGGTGGTGAGGAACAGCCGCCGCACGAATACCACGATCCCGCCGATGCCGACGGCCAGGAACGGGACGAGCAGCGCGAGCAGGACCGGCTCGACGCGGCCACCGAGCAGATCGAGCCCGGCCGTCACGGCGAGCACCGCCAGCACCGCATTCCACAGCGCGGCGAACAACCCGATCCCCAACAACTGCCAGCTTTCCGGGCTTTCGATCGGCAGCCGGTAACGCAGGATCGTGCCTGGCGAGTTGACGAGGTCGTCACAGGTCGGCACGCCGGGCAGTTCGCGGGGCGAGCCCGAGCCGTGACCGACCGGTTCGAGGAGCTCGGCGAGCGTCTCGGCCGCCGCCCGTCGTTCCTCCGACTTGTCCCACCCCCGCAGCGTACGGACCAGCCCGGCGCCGCCGAACGCGAGCAGCGCTCCGGGGATGAGCGCCGTGAAGATCCACAGCCACCAACCGGCCCACGGCAGGCCGACTGCCTCGGGATCCAACCCCACCACACCCGTCAGCAGCAGTCCCGCGAAACACAGGGCCGCCGCCACGAGCAGGGCGTAGAAGATCGCCTCGCCGGCCGAGCCCCACGCCTGTGATCCGGTGCGTCTGTGACCACGTTTCTTGCCGAAAAACCGCGGCAGTCTCACCGAGCCACTCCTGTGGGGCGCTCCGCGACGGCACACCCGGCGCGACGGCCACCTCGGCCAGCCATCCGACCGGCATTATGCACACACGGCTACCCGGCCGCGCCAGCCCGTGTCGGACTCTGCCGCCGGACGCGTCAGGCCAGCGATTCCTCGGTTTTTTCCGCCGATTCACCCGGCAGGTCCGCGGGGCTGCGCGAAGCGCGGAAAAACCCGATCTTTTCCAGCGAGCGGTACACCTCTTCCAGCGTCTTCTCGCCGAAGTTCGAGATCGAGAGCAGATCGGCCCGGGTGCAGTTGAGCAGATCGTGCACGGTGAAGATGCCCTTCTCCTCGAGGCAGTTCGTCGTGCGGACCGAAAGGCCGATCTCGGCCGTGCTCATCTCGAGTTTCTCGGCCATTTCGTCGGACTGGGTGAGGTTCTTGTAGGGGATGCGAGGCATGCGGGGTTCCCTCCCTGTGATTGCGAATCCTTTGCCATGATGAACCGACGTCTGCACGCTGACGCGCGACGTCTGCCGGACTTTCGGCGGGCCGGAATATAATCCAAACATTCCGATTTCGACTACTTATGTGCCTGCGTGCTAGCACCCGCCACGTGCCCGCCCCGCCGCTCACCGCCCTCAACGAGTCCCAGCGCACGGCCGCCACGCACGTGGACGGTCCGCTGTTGGTCCTCGCCGGGCCGGGTTCGGGAAAGACCCGCGTCGTCACCCATCGCATCGCCCATCTGATCTCGCAGGGCATCCCGGCCCGCCAGATCGTGGCGCTGTCGTTCACCAACAAGGCGGCCGACGAGATGCGTCGGCGGGTGGAGTCGCTCGTCGGACCCCAGGCTGTGGAAATGGGGACGTTCCACCGTTTCGCCGCCCGGCTGCTGCGCCGCCATGCGTCACTCGTCGGCCTGACGAGCGACTACTCGATCCTCGAACCCGACGATGCGGCTGCAGTGCTCAAGCGGGCGGCGAAGAAACTCGCCCTGTCGCTCACCCACACGCCGATCGATCGCATCGCGGGGACGATCAGCCGCGCGAAGAACGATCTCCTGACCCCCGACACGTTCGAGCCCCGCTGGGGCCGGCCCGCCGACGAGGTGGCCCGCAAACTCTGGCCCGTCTACCAGGAAATGCTCCTGGCCGCGAACTCGGTCGATTTTGACGACCTGCTCGTCCACGTGGCCCGGCTGCTGACCGACAACCCCGAGTTGCGCGCGCTGCTCGACGCCCGCCACCGTTACATCCTCGTGGACGAGTACCAGGACACCAACGCCGTGCAGTACTGCATCGTGCGCGGGCTGTCGATCGACCACCCCAACCTGGCCGTCACCGGCGACCCCGACCAGGCGATCTACGGCTGGCGGGGCGCGAGCATCCGCAACATCCTCGAGTTCGAGCGCGATTATCCGTCGGCCAAGGTCGTGAAGCTCGAGCACAACTACCGCAGCACGGCCAACATTCTCGGCACCGCCGACCGCCTCATCGCCCACAACAGTCGCCGCAAACCGAAGCGTCTGCTCACCGACGCGGCCGCCGGCGCGCGCGTGCGGATCGTCCTCGACGCCACGAGCCACGCGGAGGCCGACCGGATCGCCGACGAGATCGCGGCCGGTGTCGCCGCCGGCCGCTCGCCACGGGACTTCTGCGTGTTGTTCCGCACCAACGCGCTGTCGCGGTCGCTGGAGGTGGCGCTCCGCGGGCGCGGCGTCCCCTACCAGCTCGTTCGCGGGCTCGAGTTCTTCAAGCGGCGCGAGATCCGCGACGTGGTGGCGTGGCTGCGCCTGCTCCGCAATCCGCGCGACGACGAGGCGTTTCTGCGGGTGGTGAACGTGCCTCCCCGCGGCCTGGGCCGCCAGTCGCTCGACCTGCTGGCGGCATGGGCCGAGGACCACCGACTCGGT
>RFUD01000197.1 GCA_009923125.1 Planctomycetia bacterium | reverse complement strand
CGGGGCCGGTGGCCTCGGTGGAGGACTCGTGGTGCTGGCCGCGGTCACGTTCGTGGCGGCGGCGGTCAATTCCGTCGCCGGTGGAGGCACGATCCTGACATTCCCGGTCCTGGCAGCGATCCTGCCGCCCGGCCCCGACCGGCTCGTCGTCGCGAATGCGACGAGCACGATCGGGCTGTGGCCCGGTTCGCTGGCGGCGGCTTGGGCGTACCGCGGCGAGCGGACCGGCCAGCCGCCGCTGACCCGCTGGCTCGCGGTGCCGAGCCTGCTCGGCGCGGCGCTCGGCGCGGCGCTCGTGGTCGTGATGCCTCCGGCGTGGTTCGACGTCCTCGTGCCGTGGCTGATCCTCGCCGCCGCGGTGCTGTTCGCCGCACAACCGCGGATCACGAGACTCGCGTCGGCCCCCGGGGCGACGCCGCGTCCTGGGCTCGCCTGCGGGCTCCAATTCCTCGTGGCGGTCTACGGGGGATACTTCGGCGCCGGCATCGGCATCCTCATGCTCGCGATGCTGGGGCTGCTCGGCCTCGGCGACATCCATCGGCTCAACGCCGTGAAGAACGTGCTCGGCACCCTGATCAACGGCACCGCCGCCGCGCTGTTCACCGCGGGATCGCTGGCCGGATCGCAGACCGTCTCGTGGTCGCATGCCGGCGTGATGGCCGCCAGCGCGGTGGCCGGAGGACTGGCGGGCTCGGCGGTGGCCCGGAGACTGCCCGCGAAAATCGTGCGGCGCTGCGTGGCCCTCATCGCCTTCGCGCTCGCGGGCTACTATTTCGTCACCTGAACCGATGCTCATCGAAACCCGCGACCTGACGAAGCGATACGGGGCGTTCACCGCTCTCGACGCGTGCTCGTTGGCCGTGCGCGAGGGGGACATCTTCGGGCTGCTCGGCCCGAACGGCGCGGGCAAGACGACGCTCCTGCGGCTGCTGCTGGGCTTCATCCGTCCGACGAGCGGCTCGGCCCGCGTGGCCGGTTTCGACTGCGTCGCGCAGTCGCTCGCCGTCCGCGATGCGACGGCCTACCTGCCCGGCGAGGCCCGGCTGTTCCGCCGCATGAACGGCCTCGAGACGCTCGCGTTTTTCTCCCGGCTGCGGCCCGCCTGCCGGCCCGAGCGGGCGGCCGAGGTGGCGCGGCGGCTCGATCTCGACTGTACCCGGCAGGTGGCGCGGATGAGCACCGGCATGCGGCAAAAGCTCGCGCTGGCGGTCGTGCTCGCCACCGAGGCGCGGCTCACGATCCTCGACGAGCCGACGGCCAACCTCGACCCCACCGCCCGCGCGGAAGTGCTCGCGCTGGTGCGCGAGGCCCGCGCGGCCGGCCGCACGGTCGTCTTCTCGTCGCACGTCCTCTCGGAGGTGGAGAGCACGTGCGATCGCGTGGCCGTCGTGCGCGGCGGCAGGCTGGTGCACGAGCAGTGCCTGGCGGAACTGCGGCGCAACCACCGGATCACGGCCCGGCTCGCCGGTGCGTGGAGCGACATTCCGGCCGACCTCACCGCGCATGCGACGCTCGTCGAGCACCGGGGCGATCGCGTGGTGATCGAGTCGGGTGACTCGCTCGCCCCGCTCCTCGGATGGCTGGCGACGCTGCCGCTCGACGAGGTGCAGATCGAGCCCGTGGGGCTCGGCGCCGTGTACGATCGCTTTCACCGGGGGCCCGCCTCGGGCTGAAGCATGTTCGACACCGCGATCTGGCGAAAGACCTGGGGCGACCAGCGGGTGCTCGTGCTCTCGCTCGTCGCGCTGTGGACGGCGTTTCCCTGGATCTACATCTGGCTCTCCGCCCAGATCCCGATGCCGGCCTTCCAGGACGTGCTCCTGCGGGCGATTCCCCAGGACTGGCAGCGGCTCTCGGGCGTGCCGTTCTCCGAGGTGGCGACGCACGCGGGCCGCGTCGCGCTGGCGTTCGTCGATCCCGTCGTGGTGCTCGCCGCGACGGTGTTCGGCATCACCCGCGGCAGCGACGCCGTGTCGGGGCCGCTCGAGCGGGGCACGATGGAAATGGTGCTCGCGCAGCCGGTCACCCGGTGGGCGGTGTTCATCTCCCAGGCGCTGGCGACGGTGGCGGCGGCGGCGGTCCTCGCCGCGGTGCTCGGCGGCGCCGCCGCTTCGGCGGTCGCGCTGGGGCCCTGGTCCGGGAAGGTCGATCCCCTGCGGCTCGTGCCGGCGGCACTCAACGTGTTCGGGCTGATGGTCTGCATGGCGGGCATCTCGGCCTGCGTGTCGGCGGCCGACAGCTACCGTTGGCGGACGATCGGCATCATGTGCGGGTTCTACGTGTTCTCGATCCTCGCGAAGCTCGTCGGCCGCCTGTCGAGCACGCTCGCCTGGTGCGGCTACCTGTCGATCCTCAACGCCTACGAGCCGCAGCGGCTGGTGGGGGATCCGGCCACCGCGTGGCGGCTGTTGCTGGCGTACGACGCGGTGCTGCTGGGGCTCGGGCTGGCCGCCTACGTGGTGGGCGGATGGATCTTCGCCCGGCGCGACCTGCCGGCGCCGCTGTAGGCTGGCGTAGCCCGCCCACCGGGGATTTCCCATACTGGTCGTCGTCCCGAGGAGCCCGCCCGATGCGTCTGCGATCACTGCTTCTGCTCGCCTTCTGCCTGGCCGGAGGCCGCGGCCTGGCCGACCAGCCCGGTCAGGCCGACCTCGACGCCGCGATCGACGCCAAGCTCTCGGCCGATGGCCTCGACGACTTCGGCACGGTCCTCGACCTGTGCCGCAAGGCGATCGACAAGGGCCTCGACGAGGAGGGGAAGAAGTTCGCGGGCGACCTGTACACGGGCACGCTCATGGACCGCGCCGGCATGGTGGTCGAGGCGATTTTCGACAGCCCGACCCCCGACCCGCAGTGGCCGCGGATGCGGCAGTTCGCGATGCGCGACCTCGACGAGGCGATCGACCGTGATCCGGCGCTCGGCCCGGCGTGGCTGATGATCGCCCGCCTCGAAAGCCTGCCCGGGGGCGACCGCAAGCGGGCCGACGAGGCGTCCCGCAAGGCGATCGAACTCGGGGGCGACGACAAGTTGCTCGTCGCCCAGGCCCACGTGATCCGTGGCAACCTGCGTGACGACGACCAGGCGGCCCGCGGCGCCGACTACGACAAGGCGGTTGAACTGGCCCCGCGCGACAAGGACGTCCGGCGCACGCGCGGCCTGTTCCACCTGCTCAACGACGACTTCGACGAGGCCCGGGCCGACCTCGAGGTGGCCATCGAGGAGGATCCCGAAGACGTCTCGCTCCTCGAGGCGCTGGGCATGGCGTTCATGATGGAGAACAAGCTCGACGAGGCGGAGAAGGCGTTCGACAAGGCGATCGACATCGACCCGGACGCCGCCGGGGCCCTGCTCCAACGGGCCCGGGTGCTGGCCCTCCAGGGGGAACAGCCGAAGGCGATCGCCGACCTCGACAAGGCGATCGAGATCGACCCCGACGACGCGATTCCGCTCGTGCTCCGGGCCCGCATCCACCAGCAGGCGGGCAACACCGACCAGGCCCAGGCCGACCTCGAGAGTGTGCTCCGCCGCAAGCCCGACCATCCGGCGGCGCTCGAACTGCGGGGGCTGATCGCCGCCGAACGCAACGACTACCCGGCGGCGATCCGCGACTTCCGCAAGCTGGTGGCGCGGCACTCCGACGACGCACTGCTCGTGGGCCAGTTGGGGATGCTGTACCTCGCGGCGAAGCAGCCCCGGGAGGCGATCAAGCGGTTCACGCGGGCGCTCGAACTCGACGACAAGCAGTTTTTGAGCCGGCGCGGCCGCAGCGACGCCGAGATTTCCATCGGCGATCACAAGTCGGCGCTCGTGGACCTGGAACAGGCACTGGCGCTCGACGACGACAACGACGGCGTGCTCAACAACCTGGCCTGGCTCCTGGCCACGTCGCCCGACGACTCGATCCGCGACGGCAAGCGGGCCGTCGAACTGGCGACGAAGGCCTGCGAGAAGACGGAGTGGAAGGAGGCCCACATTCGAGAAGGCCCGCGAGTTCAGCCGAAAGGCGGTGGAGACCGGCAGCGACTCCCCGGAGGTGAAGCAGCAGTTGGAAAACGAGCTCGCCAGCTACGAGGAGAAGAAGCCCTGGCGCGAGCGGCAGGAACTCGCGGAGGCGAAGCTCGAAGGGGACGGGGCCGGCGACGTGCTGGAGGCGATCGCCGAGGATGCCGCGCCACAGGAGCAGCCGGCCGGCGATCGCAAGCCGCGCCGCCCCTTCGACGAGTAGTCGGCGTGGCGACGGGTCTCGGGCCTGTCGAAACCGGTTCAGAGCGCCCCGGCGGCCTGCCCCTGCATCTGCACGCGCTTGGCGGCCGTGGGATTGCCCGCTCGTTGCCAGGCCTTGGAGGCGAGACTGAGCGCGGCGCGGCCAAGGTCGTTGCGGCCGTCCGTGCCGGCGCGGGCGGCGAGCCGCTCGGCCGCCTCGGCCACGCGCGC
Source organism: Planctomycetia bacterium (assembly GCA_009923125.1). Classification (GTDB taxonomy): domain Bacteria; phylum Planctomycetota; class Planctomycetia; order Pirellulales; family UBA1268; genus RGVT01. The sequence goes on along the minus strand of RFUD01000197.1, from coordinate 785 downwards.
CGCGCGGGCCGGGTCGAGGCCGCGCAGCGGAATCCCGGCGAGCGATTCGAGTTCGACCGCCAGTTCATCCACGTCGAACACCGCCGACGTGAGCGTGATCGCCCGGGTCACGATTTCCGCGCTGCCGGCCGCGGCCCCCAGCCGCCGGGCTTCGTCGAGCATCAGCCACTTGAGGGCGGCGTGGGTCTCCTCCTGGGCGGCGGCCAGAAGCGTGTCGGCGGCGAGGCGCGCGCCGGAGGCGGTTTCCGTGTGGGAGAGCGGCTCCTTGAAGCGGGCCTTCAGGACGGCGCGGGCATCCACGAGGTCGCGTTGCGACGGCGGCGCGGGGAGCGGGCCCGCGGGGGGAAGTTGCCGCATGCTGGGCCGCTCCTCGGCGCGGGCCGCGGCGGCGAGCAGGATCACGAGCAGGAAGGCGACCGCGGTCAGCATGCTGTGGGGCAAGCGTCCCGCTTGCCATGTATCGGCAACCGGGACGGTTGCCCCACATGGGGCGCGAGCGAGGCTCACCGGCCGGCCGGATAGAAATGCGACAGGTTTTGGAACGTGGACGCGTGACCGGTCGGGCGGATCGTCTCGTTGATCTGCCGGGCGCTGGTATCCCGCTGGATCTGTTGCACCTGGTTTTGCAGACGGCCGAGTTGGCGGGTCTGGGTCTGCTGCTCGATCACCTGCTGCTGCTGCTGGAGCTGCGGCTGGATGATCTGCTGGTAGATCAGCGGTTGCTGGGCGCCGGTCTGCCCGTTGAGCCCGCCACCATTGCCCTGCGTTCCCAGGAGCGTGTAGGG
>RFUD01000196.1 GCA_009923125.1 Planctomycetia bacterium | reverse complement strand
ATGGGCTGCCTGCTCACCGGCATCGAGCTCTTTCCAGGCAACATCCAGGGAGGCGGCGAGACGCCCGCCGGCTGGGCGAGCGGCCTGTCGATCGACCAGGAGATCAAGAACCATCTGCAGTCGCGGCCGGAAACGGCCACCCGCTTCGGCTCGCTCGAGTTCGGCGTGCTCGTGCCCAACCGCGCCGACACGTGGACGCGCATGGTCTACGCCGGGCCCAACAAGCCGGTGACGCCGATCGACGACCCCTACCAGATGTTCGAGAAACTCTACGGCCAGACGAAGGATCGCGAGAGCATGCGGAGCGTGCTCGACGAACTGCACGAAGACCTGGAGAAGGTGGCCGGGACGCTCCCCGCCGAGGATCGCCGGATTCTCGAGGAGCATACGGCGCTCGTCCGCGACTTCGAGAAGGAGCTGGCGAGCCAGCGTGAGCACGCCGAGCATCCCGTGCCGGTGCTCGAGCAGGGCATCGTCGAGCAGAACGACCGGATGCCGAAGATCAGCCGGATGCAGATCGAACTCGTCGTCTCGTCCCTCGCCGCAGACTTCGCCCGCGTGACGACGCTCCAGTTCACGAACTCGGTCGGCCAGCCGCACATGAAGTGGATCGGGGTGGACGAGGGGCAGCACGAACTATCCCACGAGCCGAACACGAACGAGGCCGCCCAGGAGAAGCTCACGAAGATCAACGCGTGGTATGCCGGTGAGATCGCCCATCTCGCGAAGCGGCTCGCCGAAACGCCCGAACCGGGCGGGTCGGGCTCGCTCCTCGACCACACCACGATCCTCTGGACGAACGAGCTCGGCGAGGGCAACTCGCACTCGCTCGAGGACATCCCCTGGGTGATGATCGGCGGCGGTCTCGGATTTGCGATGGGCCGGGCCATGCAGTTCCCGGGCGTGCCGCACAACCGGCTCCACCTTTCCCTGGCCCATGCGATGGGCCACACGTCGCTCGTCCGGTTCGGCAACCCCGACTACTGCGGCGACGGCCCGCTCGCGGGCCTCACCTGACGGTGGTCCGCAGGCGGCGTTGAACGTCGCCCGGCCGGCGGACGATACTCTTCGGCGATCGCTGCGCTCCTGGAGCCGTCTCATGCATGTTTCACAGGCCGTCCTCGCGTGCGTCGTCGTGCTGGCCACGACGATCATCACCACTCCCGCCGCGGAGCCCACCGGCGCGACCTTCACGGACCCCACACAGGCCGACGGCGACTTCACGTTCCAGGGCGAGTACGCCGGCGAGGCGGAAATCGGCGGTGAGAAACTCGGCGTCGGCATCCAGGTCGTGGCCCGGGGTGACGGGCGGTTCGACGTCGTCGCCTATCCGGGCGGGCTCCCCGGCGACGGCTGGACGCCACCGCAGAAACTCCTCGGCAAGGGCACGCGCCGCGACGCCGGCGACGGTGCCGTGGTCACCGTCGAGGGGGTGGACTGGACGGGCCAGCAGCGGCGTGGCGAGATTCGGGGCGCCGCGCTCGTCGTGATCGGCGACGACGGCAGTGAGGCAGCACGGTTCCCCAAGGTCGATCGGACCAGCCCCACGCTCGGCCAGGCACCGCCGCCCGGGGCGGTCGTGATTTTCGACGGCGCCGGCCCCGCGGACGAGCAGGCCACGCTGGAATCCCCACGGATCACGGCCGACGGACTGCTCATGGAGGGCGTCTCCACGCGGCAGTCGTTCGGCGATGCCCGCTGGCATCTGGAGTTCCGCCTGCCCTACCAGCCCCATGACCGCGGTCAGGCCCGCGGCAACAGTGGCGGCTACTTCAGCGGCTGCTACGAGGTGCAGATGCTCGACAGCTTCGGCCTCGACCCGCAGGACAACGGGTGCGGCGGCATCGACAAGGCCGCCCCGCCGGCCTTGAACATGTGCCTGCCCCCGCTCGCCTGGCAGACCTACGACGTGGACTTCACGGCCCCGCGTTTCGAGGCCGGGAGGAAGGTGAGGAACGCCCGGCTGTCGGTGCGGCACAACGGCGTTTCGATCCACGACGACGTCGAGATCGGCGGGATCACGCCCGGCGGGCCGCGCCGGGAGGAAGCGCCGACGGGCCCGCTCCACCTGCAGAACCACGGCAACCCCGTCCGGTACCGAAACATCTGGGTCGTGCCGAAACCGTGACGCCGTTCACCCGTCCTTCCGCCGTCGATCAGCGCGGCGCGGCGGCCCTCGCAGGATCGCGCCGCGTCCTGGTGACCGGATTCGTCGGTGCGCCGCCCGAGGTCGTGGTCGCGGCATGCGACCTAGCCGAGACGATCGGAGCCGCCATCGACGCCGGCGATCCCGACCTGGCGCGGGCCGCCGGGCCGACGATCGCCCGCGTCGGCGAGGTGACGGCCGACCGCGAGGAGCTGCGGGATCGGGCAGATCTCGTCGTGCTCTGGTGCTGCGATCCGGATGCGGTCGAACCCGGCTTCCCGAAGCGGTTCATCATGCCACCGCTCCCCGGCGACACGGCGCGCCGCGTGTTCGCGGTCGGTCGGGAGCCGGCAGGCGGGATGGCCGCGGACGTCGTCCACCTGCCGCTCGATCCGGTCCACGCCGTCGATGCGGCCCGTGCGCTGGAATGCCTGCACGGCGGCCTCGAGCCGCAACACCTCGCCGATCCCGTGGCCGCAGTCTGCCGCGGGCTGCATTCCGCCATCACGGAGGCCCGGTGCGTCGCGTTCGTGACAGCCCACGACGGCGCCGCGGAGGGTCTCGAGCCCTGGAGCATCGTGCGACTCGTGCGGGCGCTCTCCCACCACCGCCCGGCCTTCGAGGTGCCGCTCGGGGCGGAGCGGTTCGCATCGTTTCGCGCCTGCTGCACCTGGCGGTACGGGGCCGCGGGTGGCATCGCCCGCGCCGAACGTGCCGGCGCCGTGTTCCTGCCGGCCGAGGCCACGGCCGGTCGGCTCCTCGCGCGTGGCGAGGTGGACGCGGTGGTGGTCGTGGGAACGGCGACGGCGGAGGTCGAGACGGCGATCGCGCAGGCCGCCGACCGCCTGGCGGTCGTGCGCATCGCCGCGGGTTTGACGGCGACGATGCGGGCGGAGATCGAGGCGCTGGGCGCGACGTTCCAGGCCGGCGACGTGCCGCACGGAGGCCGGGCATGAACCCGACCGCCCACCGGTTCGTCCTCGTCGGCGGCGTGCTGCACGACCCGGCCAACGGCCTCGACGGCGTGATCGCCGACATCTGGGTGGACGACGGGGCCATCGTCGCCCCGCCGGCGGATGCGGATGGCTTCGCGCGGCGGATGTCGCCCATGCGGAACTGGCCGAATTGCCGATCCTCGACAAGGGCATCTACCTGTTGGCCGCCGACGAGCGGCAGGTGCTCGAAGCGCTCAGCGTCGACGATCAGGACCGGCTCGATGCGGTCCTGCGTGCGGCGCTCGTGCGGGGCCGCGGTTGGGCCGTGAAGGTGGCCAATCCGGGCGGCCCCGACTTCTGGAAGCGGGGCCGCCGCGGCGACCATCACGACCTCGACACGGCGCTGCCGGGGCGGCCGGTCACCCCCCGGCACATCCTCGACCGCCTGGCGCGGGCGGTCGCACGTCTCGGCCTGCCGCACCCGCTCCACGTGCACACGGCGAACCTCGGCCTCCCGGGCAACTGGCGGACGCTGCTGGAGACGATGCGCACGTTCGACGGCGTCCGGGCCCACCTGGCGCACGTGCAGTTTCACAGTTATGCGGGAGGGGATCTCGACGAGGGATCGTTCGGGTCGGGCGTCGCGCCGCTTGTGGAGCACTTCAACGCGCACGACACGCTGACCCTCGACGTCGGGCAGATCCTGTTCGGCGATACCGTCGCGATGACCGGCGACTCGGCCGCGGCGGAGCATCTCGCCCACGCCACCGGCACGCCCTGGATGTCGCACGACCTGCACCTCGAGGGCGGCTGCGGCGTGCTGCCGATCGCCTACCGGGAGAAGAGCCTGATCCATGCCTGGCAGTGGGCGATCGGCCTGGAGTGGTTCCTGACGGCCGCCGATCCGTGGCGGGTGGCGCTGTCCACCGACCATCCCAACGGCGCCCACTTCACCGCCTACCCGGTGCTCATGCAACTGCTCGGCGACGAAGCCTTCCGCCGCGAGGCGCTGGGGCGAATCCATCCGGCCGTCCGCAGACGCTCGCCGCTGGCCGGAATCACGCGGGCCTACACGCTCCAGGAACTGTGCATCGTCACGCGGGCGGCTCCGGCCCGGATCGCGGGCCTCACCCGCAAGGGGCACCTCGGCATCGGGGCCGACGCCGACATCACGCTCTATCGACCCGACCGCGACCTCGCGCGGATGTTCTCGATGCCCGCGAAGGTCTACAAGGCGGGCGTCCTCGTGGCCGAGGACGGCGTGGTGCGGGCCACGCCCGAGGGCGTCACCTTCAGCGTCTGACGACGCCCTCCACCGCCTCCACGTGCCGGGCGAGCGCGGGGCCGGCGGCGAAGTGCTCGGCCGCCCGGCGACGCGCGGCTGCGGCGTAGCGGGACGCGAGATCACGGTCCTCGAGAATCTGAAAGGCCCGCCGGGGAAACTCGCTCTCCGGATCGGCATCCACGATGCGGCCCGTCTCGCCGTCGGCGATGATCTGCCGCGCCGCATCGGCGGCGACGCCGACCGCGGGGACACCGGCGGCCAGTCCGTCGAGGAGCGCTCCGCCATACGCCACGTCGCCCGACTGCCACACGAGCCCGCTTTCGCGCACGAGATCGGGAACGAAGCCGATGTGCGACACCACCCGCAACCGGTCGGTGAGTTGCTGCACCCGCGCCCTCCTGAGCACGCGATCGAACAATCGTCCCTGGCCCACGAGCACGTGCTCCACCTCGCGGTGCACCACGGCCAACTGGTCGATCGCCCACAGGAGGCGTTCGAGGCGTGCCGCCGGCGCGAGCGGGGCCACGCACAGCGTCCACTGGGCGTCGATGCGGAGCCCCAGCCGTCGCGCGATCTCCGCACGGTCGATGCCGGACGGGTCCGCGGCGACGATTCCCGGCGGAATGACGTCGATGCGGTCCGACGGGACGCCCACCGCCGCACACCGCCCCGCCACGCCGTCCGACACGGCGATGACGCGATCGAACCGGCGCAGCGCATGCCCCACGAGTCGCGTCCGGGGCCCGGTCGCCAGATGGGCGACCGCCCGCGGGCCGAGCGCCAGGGTCTGCACGGCACCGACGAGCCCGGCCGCCGCACGGCCCCAGGCGTGGATGACCGTCGGCCGCAGCCCC
>RFUD01000195.1 GCA_009923125.1 Planctomycetia bacterium | reverse complement strand
CTCTTCGGCCATGTCCGCGGCGCCTTCACCGGCGCCACGGGCGACCGGGCCGGACTGTTCGAACTGGCCGGCGGGGGCACGCTGCTCCTCGACGAGATCGGCGAGGCGCCTCCCGAGGTGCAGGCGAAGCTGCTGCGGGTGCTCGAGGCCCGCGAGATCACCCCCGTGGGCGCGGCGACACCGCGACCGATCGACGTGCGGGTCGTCGCCGCCACCAACCGCGACCTCGACGCGGCCGTGGCGACCGGCCTGTTTCGGGCCGACCTGTTCCATCGCCTCAATGGCTTCCCGCTCGCGATGCCGCCGCTGGCGGATCGGCTCGACGATCTGCCGGCACTCGTCGAGTGGTTTCTGGAGCACTCCGGCGGACCGCGGCCGGCGATCACCCCGGCGTTTCTCGACGCCCTCCGGTGCCGTCGCTGGCCCGGCAACGTGCGCGAACTCCGGCACGCGATCGCGTATGCGACGGTGGTCGCGCGCGGCGCCGCCCTCGCCCCGGATCACCTGCCCGCCGCATCGCCCGCAGGACCTCAGATCCCCTCCGGCCCGCCCGCCGAGCAGCGGGTGCAGGACGCGGTGCGGGCCTGGGTCGCCGAACGTTGGCCGGACGAGGCGAGCGGATCGGGCGACCTGCACGAGCGGCTGCTGGCCTGTGTCGAGACCACGATCTTCGACGAGGCGCTCGCCCGCACGGCCGGCAACCGCACCGCCGCCGCCCGCCTGCTGGGCGTGGATCGGGCGACGCTGCGGGCGAAAATCGACCGTTGATCGGGAATCACCGGCCGCTTTCCGGTGCGGTCGCCAGCCCATAGACTGCAGAGTCTCGAGGCCGCTCGTGGAGCGGCTTCCAACCCCGAACCTTCCTCCCCGGAACAACGCGATGGACATCCTCGGTGAAATCTTGAAGCAGGTGATCGAGGGCGCCGCCCAGCAGCAGGCCCCGCAACGCGCGCCGCAGCCCCAGCCGCAGCAACGCCCGCAGCAACCGCCCTCGGGGATGCCCTCGCCCGATGACCTGGGGGAAATCTTCAAGCAGATTTTCGGCGGCGGCTCCGCCCAGAAGCTCCCTGACGTGGTCAAGCAGTTCGAGGAGAAGGGCCTCCGCGACGAGGTCGATTCGTGGGTCCGCACCGGCCCCAACAAGCCGGTCAGCCGCCGGCAGATCGAGGATGTGTTCGGTGAGCGCGAACTCGAGGACATCGCCCGGCAGCGGAACATCGATCGCGAGCACCTCGCCGAGGTTCTCTCCCGGTACATCCCCAAGATCATCGACGAGCTCACCCCGTCGGGTCAGGTCCAGGCTCGTCGCTAGTCGCCCGCGACGCCGACGGAGGGCTGCGCGATGAACCCGTGTCTCGTGCGCTCGCTCGCCGCGGTCGGGGTGGCCATCGTGGTGGCCGCCCCGGCCCCGGCACGTGACTGGGGCGACGTCCAGCTGGCCTGGCGGGGCGATCCGCGGGCCACCGCCGACGCGCCGTTCGAGTCCGACATGTCGGCCGGCCGAAGGCCGTCCCGGAGGGCCCAGCGCCGGGCCGCGACGCGGCGGCGGATGCCGCTCGACGAATTGCCGGTGGAAGTCCGGCAGCCGGCCGACCCGGTCGTTCCGCTGAACGTGTCGGAGGTGTTTTCAGCACCGCGCCCGCCGGCCTCGGCGCCGATGGCGAGCACGCTCGGTTCGCCGTTTGCCGGGGAGGCGCCGGGACCCGGCGTGATCGTCCACCGCGACCAGCCGTCGCTGCCGGCGGCGACTGACCGCCAGCGTTTCGACATCTTCCTGCCCGCGGGCTGCTCGACCGGGGGCATGCCGCTGGTCGTGTGGATCCATGGCGACGGCTGGCGGGACGGTTCCCGGGCCGACTGCCCGATCGCCTGGCTGACCGATGAGGGCTACGCCGTGGCCAGCGTGGGCTACCGCCTCACCGACACCGCCACGTTCCCGGCGCAGCTCGACGATTGCCGCGCCGCTTTGGACGAGATCCGGCGCGGGGGCGACCTGTGGGGAATCGACCCCGAACGCATCGCGCTGGTCGGCAGCGGCGCGGGCGGCCACCTCGCGGCGCTCGTCGGCCTGTCGGCGCAGACGGAGCCACGGGTCGCCGGGATCTGTGCCGTGGCCGCGCCCTCGGACCTCGCGTCGCTCGGCCCCGATCACGAGCGGCCGTCGTCGCCGGCGAGCCTGCTCATCGGCGGGCCGCTCGCGGAGTTTCGCGAGGCGGCCCAGCGGGCGAGCCCGATCTCGTACGTCTCGGCCGACGACCCACCCTGCCTCCTGATCCACGGCGACCGCGACGAGTCGATCCCCACGGCCCAGAGCATCGCGCTCGATCGACGGCTGCGCGAGGCGGGCGTCGAGAGCATGCTCGTCGTCCTCCCCGGCACCGGTCACCGGGCGGCCATCGATCGCTCCGCCCCCGCGGGGCGGGCGTTGCTCGAGTTCCTCGACCGCACGCTTTCCCCGGGTGTCCGCGGCCCGGCCGTCGAGGCGCCATGACGATCGCTCGCAGGACGCCCCCGGCCGACCCGACCCGCCGCCGGCTGCTGATGGCAGGCGGGTTGTGCGCCGCGGGACTGCCGACCGTGGGGGCCATCGACGGCTTCCTCGTCACGCCGCACCGGCTGCAGGTCACGGATCATGCGGTCGCCAGCCGCACCCCCCGCCCCGGCGCCCGGCTGCGTCTGGCACAGGTGAGCGACCTGCACATCCATCGGATGGGTGCGGTCGAGCAGCGGTTGCTGACCGCGCTGCACGACTCGCGGCCGGATGTCATCCTGTTCACCGGCGACATGATCGACCGGCGGTCCGATCTGTGGCGGCTGGAGACGTTTTTGCGCGAGTGCCCGTCGGCGGCCCAGCGGATCGCCATCCTCGGCAACTGGGAGTACTGGGCCGGCGTGCCACGCGAGGCGCTCGAGCGGCTGTACCGGGCCCACGGCATCGAACTGCTCGTGAACCGCTCGCTCGACTTCGCCGTCCACGGCACCCGCGTCCGCATCACGGGCCTCGACGACCTGCGGGGCCGGGGAGGCCAGCGCGGCGTGCTCGTGCTCGAGATCCGCGCCGGGGACGACGCCGACGCGCTGCCGAGCGACTTCGGCCGCGCGCTGGAACTGGCCAGGTTTCTCGGCGACGACCGGCTGGCCGGCGTGAAGACGGTCGCCTCGCTGCCGGAGGGCGTTCGCGGCCACGCGGTGCTCGTGGCGCTGGCCTGCGAGGAGATCGTGATGCCCGCGGACGCCGTGCTCGGGCCGGCCAACGCGGAGGAGCCGGTCGTGGACGACGCGATGCGCGCCGGGTACGCGCAGGTGGCGGCGCGCCGCAGGACCGTGCCGCCCGCGTTGGCGCTGGCGCTCCTCGACCCGGAAGCCCGCGTCGTCAGGGTCACCACCGATGCGGGCGAGCGGTTCGTGGAGGAGCGCGAACTCGACGCCGTCCGGCGGGAGTCGGCGGTGCTCGACGTGCAGGCGATCGGCCCGACGCCGCTGGCCCTCTCCGGCCGCCGCGCACGCGAACTGGGCGTCGTGCGGCTGCTCGCGGCCACACCGGACGAGCTCGCCCGCGGGCTGGGTGTCGCCGAGGAGGCGTTGCGGATCGATCCGGCCGGCGGCGGCTGGAACGCGGCCCAGATCGTCGTCTCGGGGCCGATCACCGCCGACGCGGTGGCGCGGGCGAAGCGGAACGTCGATGACGCGGTCGGCGAGGGGGCGAATTTCATCTGCCTGCGGATCGACAGCCCGGGGGGTGATCCGGAGCAGAGTCTCGTGCTCGCGACGTGGCTGGCAACGCTCGACCCGGCCCGCGTGCGGACGGTCGCCTGGGTGCCCCGCGAGGCGCGGGCCGACGCGGCGCTGGTGGCGCTGGCGTGCGACGAACTCGCGATCGGGCCCGACGCCGTGATCGGCGGGGAAGGCCCGTCCACGATCGACCCACGACGTGCGGAGGCGCTGGCCGTCGCCTGGCGGGAGGGCGTGGCGCGCAAGCGCGGGCGAAGCTGGTCGCTGCCGGTGGCGCTGCTCGCGCCGGGGATCGTCGTGCGCCGGGCGACGCAAGCCGCGACCGGACGCACCGACTATTTCTGCGACGACGAGCTCCTGCCGCGCGAGGATCGCGAGACCTGGAAGCTCGGTGCCGACGTCGGCGTGGGGCCGATCGAACTGCGTGGTCGTGCGGCCGAGTCGCTGGGCCTGGCGCAGCACCTCGTCGAGGGGCTCCCCGAACTCGTCGCGACCTACGGGCTGCCCGACACGATCGCGCTTCGCGAACCCGGGTGGGCCGAGCGGCTGCTCGACGCGTTGGCCAGCCCGGGCATCGCGTGGCTGCTGCTGCTCGTGGGCGGCGCCGGCCTGTACATCGAGATGCACACGCCGGGCGTCGGGTTCGGCGGCTTCGTGGCGATGGTGGCGTTCATCATCTATTTCTGGAGCCAGTATCTGCACGGCACCAGCGGCTGGCTGGAGGTGATGCTGTTCCTCGCCGGCCTGTTCTGCCTGGCGGCGGAGATCTTCGTGCTGCCCGGCTTCGGCGTGCTCGGGCTCGGGGGCGGGCTGCTCGTGATCGCGTCGCTGGTGCTCGCGAGCCAGTCATTCGTGCTGCCGACCAACGACTACCAGATTCGCCAACTCCAGTGGTCGCTGCTGGGCATCCTCGGGGCCGCGGTCGGGGTGGCGGTGGTCGGCGTGCTGGTGCGCCGCTGGCTGCCGCGGGCCCCGGTCCTCCGGCACGTCCTGCTCGAACCGCCCGCGGCGGAACCGTTCGACGATCCCACGCCCGACCTCGTCGGGCTCGAGGGCGTCGCCGCCTCGCGGTTGGTGCCCGCCGGCAAGGCCCGCATCGACGGGCGTCTGCACGACGTGGCCACCGACGGCGAACTCGTCGAGCCGGGCGAGCCGGTGCGGGTCGTCGCGCAGCGTGGCGGGCGGATCGTCGTGCGTCGCGCGCCCCGGGCGACGGGTGAGCGATGACGGCCCTGCTGTGGGTGGTGATCCTGCTGGCGGTCGGCCTGGCGGTGATGGTGCTCGAGGTGTTCCTGCCGTCGGGCGGCATCCTCGGCTTTCTCAGCCTGACGGCGATCATCGCGGCGATCGCGACGGCGTTCTTCGAACTGGGGGCGACCGCGGGGCTGGTCGTGCTCGCGGTGGCCACCGTCGTCGTGCCGATCGTCCTGGGGCTGGCCTTCCGCTGGTTTCCCGAGACGCCGCTCGGCCGTCGCGTGCTGCCGCCGCCACCCGATCCGGCCGACGTGC
>RFUD01000194.1 GCA_009923125.1 Planctomycetia bacterium | reverse complement strand
GCCGCCGCCACGATCTTCTGGATGGGCCGGCTCCGCAGCCGCAGCAAGCTGATCTACGTCGGGCTGTGGGCGGGGGCGGTGGCGCTCGCCACGCAGGTGGGTGCGCACCTCCTCGAGGAGCGGCCGTTCGACATGCTGCTGCTGCAGGAGGCGGGCCGGCTCGGGGTGTGGACGGTGCTCGCGGGATTCCTGATGACGGGGCTCCTGCCGTTCATCGAGCGGTCGTTCGGCGTGCTCACCGACCTCAGCCTGCTCGAGGTGGGCGACGTGGCCCATCCGCTCCTGCAGGAACTCGTGCGGCGGGCGCCCGGCACCTACAACCACTCGATCAACGTCGCGAGCATCGGCGAGGCGGCCGCCGAGGCGATCGGTGCCCGCGGGCTGCTGGTCCGCGTGGGGGCGTATTTCCACGACATCGGCAAGATGCTCAAGCCCGCGTACTTCGTGGAGAACCAGGGGCAGGAGAACCGCCACGAGTCGCTCGTGCCGGCGATGAGCACGTTGATCATCATCGCCCACGTGAAGGAGGGCGCGGAGCTCGCCCGGCAGTACAACCTGCCGCGGCCGATCGTGGACCTGATCGCGGAGCATCACGGCACGACGCTCGTCGAGTATTTCTACCGGCGGGCGGCGGAGCGGCAGCAGAACGACCCCAACGGCGAGGAGATCGACGAACAGACCTACCGCTATCCCGGCCCCAAGCCGAGCACGCGGGAGTCGGCGGTGCTGATGCTCTCCGACGCCGTCGAGAGCGCGAGCCGGGCGCTCACCGAGCCCACCCCGGCCCGGATCGCGGGCCTGGTCCACGACCTCGCCATGAAGCGGCTGCTCGACGGGCAGTTCGACGAATGCGGGCTGACGCTCGAGGAACTCGAGATCATCGAGCAGAGCCTCGTGAAGAGCCTGACGGCCGTCTACCACGGCCGTGTCAAATACCCCGACCAGAGGACGGCGTAGTGGCGCGCCGTCCGGCCGAGCCGCGGCGGGAGGCCGTGACCGTTTCCGTGGTGAATCGCCAGCGGCGGATCCGCGTGGCGGCGTCGTGGATCGTGCGGATCGTGCGCGGGACGCTGGCCGCCGAACGCGTGGCCCTGGCCGAGATCGGCGTGACGCTCGTGGACGACAGGCGGATCGCCCGGCTGCACGCCGAGTGGTTCGACGACCCCACCGCCACCGACGTGATCACGTTTCCGCTCTCCGGGGCGGCCGATCCCGTGCTCGCGGGCGATCTCGTGGTGAGCGCCGAGACGGCCCGCCGCCGCGCCCGGGAGTTCGGCTGGGCCCCGAGGCACGAACTCGCCTACTACGTCGTGCATGGGCTGCTGCACCTCACCGGACACGACGACACCCAACCCGCGGCCCGGCGCACGATGCGGGCCCGCGAACGGTCGGTGATGCGTGCGGTCGGCCTGCCGCCGCCGCCCCGCCGGCCGACGCCCGGGAGGCACGCGTGACCCTGGCCGCCCTGGGACTCGAGACGGCGGTCGCGCTGCTGGTCGTGGCATCCGTGGCCGCGGTGCAGGCCCGCGCCGTGCGCGGCGCCCGGCGGCATCGACTGCTGGAGCTGTGCCGGGACCGCGGCCGTCCGGAGCGGTACGACGAGATCGTGGAGGCCAGCGAGACGATCGCCTTCATCGCCGCGTCGGTCGTGGCGATCGCGGCGGTGGGCGCCACGCTGCTCGCCTCCCGCTCGCTCGGCGACATCACGGGCGGGCGGCTGGCGTTCGACCTGCCGGCCCTCGTGGGCTGGGTCATGCTCGTGTGGGCGATGCTCGTCGTGGTGCCGATGCTGGTGACGAAACTCGCCGGGGCGGCGATCGTCGTGGCGACGTGGGGCGTGTGGCGGCCGATCGTCCGGCTCGCCAGCCCGGCGGTCCGCGGCCTCGCGGTGGCCGCCGGATCGCTGGGGCGGTTGATCGGCAGGGCCGACGTGGAGCCGACCGGCGCGGCCGCCCAGGAGGAGCTGCGACTCGTCGTGGACGAGGCACACCGCGAGGGCCGACTGGAGGGGGTGGCCCGCGACATGATCGCCGGCGTGATCGATCTCAAGGAGTCGCGCGTGGGGCAGATCATGACCGGCCGGACGGCGGTGGTCTCGATCCCGATCGCCACGCCGTGGGAGGAGGCCGTGCGGCTCGCCGCGGAAAGCGGCCACACGCGGCTCCCGGTCTGGGAGCGGTCGCCGGACGACGTGATCGGCATCCTCCACACCCGCGAGCTTCTGACCCAGCTCGTGGACGGACTGCCCGCGGCGGAGGCCCGCGACCTGCGGCCGCTTCTGCGTCCGCCGTGGTTCGTCCCGGAGACGATGAGCGTGCAGAAGCTGCTCCGCGAATTCCAGCGCACCCACACGCACATGGCGATCGTGACCGACGAATTCGGCGGCGTGAGCGGCCTGGTGACGATCGAGGACGCCCTCGAGGAGATCGTGGGAGAGATCGTGGACGAGCACGACGACGCGCTCACCGACGGCGTCCGCATGGTGTCGCCCGACGTGTGCGAGGCGAAGGCGCAGGTGCGGATCGCCGAGATCAACGCGATGATGGGCGTCACCCTGCCCGAGGAGGCCGACTTCGAGACGATCGGCGGCTTCGTGTTTCACCAGTGCGGCCGGATCCCCGAGGTGGGCCGCCGCATCGAGTCGCACGGCGTGGCCGTGGAGGTGCTCGCCGCCACCGGCCGCCGCATCGACCGCGTGCGCATCGAACGCGTGCGCTAGATCGCCGGACAGGCTTCGGGCTCCCCGTGTCCCGGGAGCCGGCGTGCAATGGGAAAGCCCTGCTGCGGCTAAAATGCCGTGATGACTCCCGACAAGACGCAGGCGATCGTGATCCGGGCGATTCCGTTCGGCGAGACGAGCGCCGTCGTCACGCTGTTCACGCGGGAGTTCGGCAAACTGCGGGGTCTGGCCAAGGGGGCGTGGCGGCCCAAGAGCGCGTTCGACGGCGGCCTTGACCTGCTTTCGATCAGTCAGGTACTCGTCCTGCGGAAATCTGCGGGCCAGCTCGACCTGCTCACGGAGGCGCGGCTGGAGAGACGGTTTCGCGTCGGCGGCAGCGTGGCCGCCGTGCGGGCCGCCATGCAGGTGGCGGAGTTGCTCGACGTGCTCACCGCGGAATCCGATCCGCAACCGGAACTGTTCGATGCCGCCGAAGCCACCATCGTCACACTTTCCGCCTGGACCGGTCCCGACGCCTCGGTGGGGCCGTTGCTCGTGCACACCGAGCTCGCACTGCTGCAGCGCACGGGCCACGCTCCCGCGTTCGACGCCTGCGCCGAATGCCGCGGCCCCCTGCCGGCGGCCGCCAGGACGGCCTTCGGCATGCTCGACGGCGGAGCGCTGTGCCCCCGTTGCCGCCCGGGGAAACGATCGGTCGTCGCCGTGTCGGCCGCCGCGATCGACGCGCTGCGGCGGCTCAGCCCGCCCGGTGAGGCCTGGCGAACGCTGGTCGTGCCCGACACCGTCGCCGGAGAACTGCGGGCGATCATGAACACCTACTTCGCCAATCTGCTCGGCCGGCCGCTGCGGGTCGCCTCGGGACGCCTCAAGCGGGCCGTGACGGCGGGTCTGCTGTGCTGCGTCGTGGCGGCGACGGGCTGCGCGACGCTGCAGATGCCCAAGATGCCGTGGTCCAAGAAGCCGGCCGACGACCCGGCGAAGGTGGCGGGGGAACTCGGCGCAGACGCCGACTCCGCCGTGATCTCGTCGGAGACCGCGCCGGAGGGAGAGTTCGGCTGGGACTACTTCAAGGGCGAGAACATCAAGAAGCGGTGGAAGAAGCTGGTGGGCCGCGGCCCCAACGAGCCGATCGCCCGCAAGGCGCTCGCGGAAGGCGACGCCCTGTTCCGCGACCGCAAGTACGCCGAGGCGGTCCCGAAGTACAAGGTGGCGATCGATCGCTGGCCCGACTCGGTGATCGAGGAGGACGCGCTGTGGCAGCTTGCCGAGTGCTGGTTCTTCACCGACAAGTATCCCAAGGCGGAGGATTGCTACGACGAGCTGGTCAAGAAATACGCCAACACACGGTACCTCGACCGGGTGGCCCAGCGGCAGTTCGTGATCGCCCAATACTGGATCGCCATCGACCAGAAGCACCACCTCCCGCTCCTGATCCCCAACCTCGCCGATCGCAGCCGGCCGCTGTTCGACACCAAGGGCCGCGCCCTCAAGGCCTACGACCACGTGCGGATCAACGATCCGCGCGGCCCCCTCGCCGACGACAGCATCATGGCCCAGGCCAACGCCCACTTCATCGACCGGCAATGGATGGACGCCGACTACTTCTACGGTCTCCTGCGCACCGAGTATCCCGACAGCGACTTCCTGCTCGAGGCCCACCTGCTCGGCCTGCAGTCGAAGCTCCGGGCGTATCAGGGCCCGGGCTACGAGGGGGGCGTGCTCGACGAGGCGGAGATCCTGGCCGACCAGATCCTCGTGCAGTTTCCCGACCAGCTCGACGCCGAGGAGCAGGCCCGGGTGGCGAAAAATCGGGCGGAGATCGCCGCCCAGCAGGCCCAGCGGCACTGGAACCGGGCCGAGTTCTACGCCAAGGGCAAGCACTACACGAGCGCCCGCATCTACTACGCCCTGATCGCCCGGGATTATCCCAAGACGCAACTCGCCCAGGCCTCGCGCGACAAGCTCAATCTGATCGCCGACAAGGAGGACGTCTCCGACGACCCCTTTCCGATGCTGACCCGGATCATCAATCCCGACTCGCTCAAGGAGGCCGAACTCGACGCGATGGCGGAGGCCGACGCGCAGATCGCCCGGGGCGACACCTCCGGTGCGGCGGCCCCCATCCGCTAGGGCGGAGTTTTCCATGCGCATGGCCGGCCGCGGCGTCCTTCCGACGTGGATTCTCTGGCTGCTGCTGCCTCCGCTGCTCGCCGGCTGTGCCGGCTACCGGTTCGGCAACAACACGCTCTACGCGACCAACGTCCGCACCGTCTACGTGCCGATGGTGCAGTCTGAAAGCTACCGCACGACTCCCGGCGTCGACCTGGGCGAGCGGCTGACGGAGGCGATCTGCAAGGAGATCGAGAAGCGCACGCCGTTCAAGGTGGTGGGCGACCCGAACGCCGACAGCGTGCTCACCGCCCGGATCGTCGCCGACACGAAGCGGATGGTGGTCGAGAGCCCGACCGACCAGTCGCGGCAGGTCGAGATGAACATGCAGGTGCTCGTGACCTGGGCCGACCGGGGCGGGGCGGTGCTGTCGTCGGGTCAGGTGCCGATGCCGGCGGCGAG
>RFUD01000193.1 GCA_009923125.1 Planctomycetia bacterium | reverse complement strand
TCCGGTGCCGCGAGGGCCCAGCAGGAGAAACGTCTTGCGTGGGGGCTCGAGAACACGGGCGAACTGTCGCGGCATCGCAGGCTCCCGCGGCGCCGGGCCGCTTCGGCAGATTCTACATTGCCGATGTAGAAATGGAAGCGGCGGATGGGGTCAGGTGCACGCCGAAGGGCGCTGCAGCGAACGCTGGTCTATTTCGCGGCCGCCGCGGACGGCCTGCTGTTCGCCGACGCGGGCACGTCGAAATCGCAGGTCGTGACTCCGCGCGCGGGATCGAGGTCGATGGTGGTGCGATGATCCTCGAACCACATTTTGGGAAACTCGACGTTCGGGTCTTTGGCCGGGCCGCCCGTCATGATCGCCACGAGCGGGCCCTTGAGGGCCCCTTTGCTCCCCTGCGTGGCCGTGGTGTAGCGGCCGTCGATGATTGCCGCATACCCGACCGGCCCGGCGTTGCCCCGCGTCGCATCCGGCTCGAACCGGATCAGGCCGCTCGGCACGGGCCTGCCTTCGAACGTGACCCGTCCCTCGAGCTGGTAGCGAGCGGGGCCGGTGGGCCCGCATCCGGCGACGACAAGGATGGCTGCCGCGACCGCGCACCGCCGGAGGCATCGGGCCGCGGTTCCCACTCAGTAGTCTCCGGGAATGGCGAGGCCGTCGGCCCGATGGCTGAGCCGCTGGTAGGTACCGAGGGGCGAGGTTTGCGACTGAATGTTTTCGTTGATGAAACGGACGGCGCCGTCGCACATCACGAAGTGTGCGCCCCCTGGATGACGGCTGCCGAAGCCGTCGCAGTCGCCGATGCCGCCGTTGGCATTGGTGATGACGTCGTCGGAAAATTGGCTATTGAGCGGATGGCCGGCGTCACACTGGCGGAGCACATAGTCGTCCACCTTGAGCTGGTTCGGCAGTGCCGGCCAGATGCCAGCCCCCTGCATGTTCATGAAGCCGCCGTCGCCGTTGTATCCCCGCTGCTGCGTGCTGACCTCGCCGACCAGAAACGTCTTGCTCGTGCCGTCCGTGATGTCCTTCGTGCGGATCGATGAGCCGTGATAGAGCACGCCATGCGTGTTGGGAAGCGGTTGGCCCGTGCGCTGCCCGGCGAGGCCGTTCCACGTGCCCGCCGGCGGCACGCCGTAGTTGCCCACGTAATTCGACGGGCCCATGTTGCCCGCAAGCCCCGTCTGCTTGAGCGTGTCGGAGGGGCACGAGTAGATCGGTAGCGGCCGTGCGCTCACGGCGGACGATGACGAGACGATCGTCGTGGTTTTGAACGTCTTGGAAGAATCGCTGAACCGTGCCCAGGTGGCTTCGGTGAACGCCAGCTTGTCGTACACCTCGCTCTGCTCGATGAACGGCAGAATCATCGCCCCCCACGCCGGACTGCCACCACGAAATCGCCAGTCCCCGAGCCCTCCATCGCCGTTCGCCGCCGCCACGAGTTCACTGCTCAACACGATTCCGGGGGGAAACGCCTTCCGCGCGTCGTGATGGCTTAGCATCGCGAGGCCGATCTGCTTGAGCTTGCTCGAGCAGGCGCTGCGCCGGCCCGATTCGCGGGCCGCCTGCACGGCCGGGAGAAGCAGTCCGACCATGACGCCGATGATCGCGATCACGACGAGCAGTTCGATCAGCGTAAAGCCGCGGCGATTGTTCATCGATTGTGGCGACGATGCCGGGATCGAAGCGACCAGCCGGCGAGGCTCACTCCGATCAACGCCAGAGCGATCGCCCCCGGCTCCGGCACGACGATCACCTGGGCCGTGACGGAGAGCGTGTTGGAGTTCGTCGCCCCCGCCATGCCCGCCTTGTCGCCCATCGAGAGGGTGAACGTCGCCGTCTGCACGCCCGACGTCGTCCAGCCCGTCGTGTCGGTGAAGATCGAATACTGTCGCGACGCGCCCCCGGCGATGTCGGTAAACGTGTTCAGGTTCGTGCTGAACCCATTGGCCGTGCCGCTCACGCCGAGGAGCGCGAGGTCGGCCGTGAGCTGGGCGCCGTACGAGCTGGCGATATTGAAGATATCGAACAGCCCGGTGCCACTGGCGCCGCCCTCCCACTGATTGGTGGCGTAGTTCCACGTGCCGAGGCTGATCGTCGAGCTCGTCAGGAGCGATCCCGCGAGGCTCGACGTGGCATGGTCGAGCACCGTCACGCTCACCGTGCCTGTCGCAGAGGTCGAGCCAAAGGCGGTCGGGGCGCTCACGGTGAACGTGCCCTGCTGGTTGTTGCCGACGCTTGTGCCCGTGAACACCAGGCCCGAGAGCGAGCCGGTCGAGCCGCCGGCTGCGGCCGTGCCGCTCGAGGAGCCGATCACGTTCGCAAGACCCGCGCCCGTCACGGCGAGGCTGGCACCGTCCGAGAACGCAGCATTCGTCACCGAGTAGATGAAGGCCGCCGAGCCGCCGGTGATGATCGCCGCGGCAGGATTCGTGACGGATACGGCCCCCAGCACGGCCCGCTGCTGATAGTCGACCGACGTGCTCGTCGTGAGGATCTGGTAGGCGGCGCTCGTGCCCGTGATGTTGCTGCTCGCGAACGAGCCCGAGATGCTCGTCGCCGAGATCAGCCGGTAGAGGCCGGCCGACGTGCCGGCGCTCGTGAGCACGAGGCTGGCGTTCGAGCCGAGCGTGAGCGAGCCGGCCGTGGCGAGCTGGGCCGAGGCCGTCTTGTCGCCCGAAAGACTCACGGTGCCGCCGGACCCGGAGAAGATGAGCTGGCTGATCGAGTCGCTGAACGTGCCTGTCACGAGCGTGCCGCGGCTCGTGGCGTTGCCGAGCGTCACTCCCGACGTGTTCGGGATCGCATTGTCGATCCCGAGCGCGAGCGTGCCGGAGTTGTAGACGTAGGTCGGGCCGTTGTAGCTGTTCGTGTTCGACAGCGTGACGCTCGCGGCATCGACCACGAGATCGCTCGCGTTGACCGTCGTGCCGGTGATCAGGCCCGTGACGTTGAACGAGCCGCCGGTGAGCCGCAGGACGCTGTTGTCTTTGGCGAGGTTGCCGGAGAGGGTGAGCACGCCGCCTCCGGAGTTGGTGATCGTGCCGGTGCCGCTGCCAGCTGTGACGGTCACGTTCTTGCCGAATGTCGCAGCGCCGCCGGTGTACGTCAGACCGGCGCCGCCGGTGATCGTCACGCCGGACGTGCCCTGCAGGCCGCTCGTGCCGCCAAACGAGAGGATGCCGGCGGCGATCGTCGTAGCGCCGGAGTAGGTGTTCGAGCCGGAGAGCGTGAGCGTGCCGGTGCCGCTTTTCGTGAGCCCGCCGGCACCGCTGATGGCGGCGGCATACGAGGTGCTCACGTTGTTGCGGCCAACGTCGATCGAGTTGGCCCCGATGGCCAGGTCGTCGGAACCCTGGAGGCCGCCGAGGTAATACGTGTTCGTGCCTGCGGCGGTGAAGGCGACGCTCTGGTTGCCTGATGCCCCGGTATTCAGCGTGCTGTTCTGCAGGGCCCAGACGTGGCCGAGTTGGAGCGTGGCCGGGCTCGCCGCAGTCATCGTCGTGGTACCGGAGAACGTATTGCTGCCGGAAAGGCTCACCGCAGTCGTTCCGTTCGACTGAATGGTGAGCCCGCCGACTCCCGAGATTTGCCCGCTTACGGTCAGGCTCTGGCCGGCATTTCCGCCGTTGAGCGCGAGTCCCTTGTTGAGCGTGACGGGTCCCGACGCGGTTGCGGTGTAATTGGCATAGTTATCGAGCGAGGCCGCGCCGGTATTGCCCGCCTGCACGATGATCGGGTTTGCATAGGTGCCGGTGAGGCCGAGACTCAGGATTGTGCTGGCTGCGCCGGAGGTATCCCCGAGGTAGACGGTGCCAGTGCCACTCCCGCCGAGTGCGGTGACGGACTTGGCAACCACTTGACCTGCCTTGATCGTGAGCCCGCCGGCGAAGGAATTGGTGGACTCGAGCCGCACATTTCCTCCACCTGCCAGATTGACCGTCACGCTCGCCGTCTGGATGTTGCCAAAGACGTCGAGCGTGCCACCGCCGCCTGAGGTCATCGTGAGGGCGTAATTGCCCGTGATTCCGTTGGCAACCGATGAACTTCCGAGGTTGAGGTTGTTCGCGTTGACCCTGATTGTGCTGTCGCCGGCGAGGGCCACCGTGCCGAAAAACGTGGCGGCAGAGCCGCTGTTGGTAAGCGCGCCGGCGCCTGAAATGCCTGCGCCATTGATCGTGAGGGCATAGGGATTGGTGCTCGTGCCGGTGACGCCTGCCAGGTCGAGCACGGCACCCGAGGCGACCGTGACGGCCGCGTTCGAGCCGCCGAGCGCCAGCGCGTTCCCCATTTTCAGGATTCCCGTATTGATCTGAGTGCCGCCGGAGTAGGTGTTGGCCCCGGCGAGCGTGAGCGTGCCGGAGGAGAGCACGACGCCGCCTGCGCCGCTCACGGTGTTCGAGACGTTGCCGCCGTAGGCATCGGTGCGGCTGAAGGCGAGCGTGGCGCCGGAGGCCACCGCGATCGGGCTCGACGTCGAGAGCGAGCCGGCCGTGCTCCCGCCGCCGATCTGGAGCACGCCGCCGTTGACGCTCGTGGGGCCTGTGTAGGCGTTGGCGCTCGTGAGCGCGAGCGTGCCGGAGCCGAGCTTGGCAAGGCCAATCGCCCCGCCGCCCGTGCCAGTCGAATCCTGGATCGTGTCGGCGACCGTGAACGAGCCGCCGGCGTTCGAGGTGTCGAATCCGATCGCCGAGCCTGCCTGCAGGCCGTTGTTGTTTACGCTGCCGCCGAGGCCGCCGAGGTTCGTGAGGATCGTCGTAACGTTGCCGGAGGTGAAGTTGCTCCCGCCCACGTTCACGGCGACCATCGCGCCGCTGCCGGTGACGACGTTGGCGGCCGTCCAGTTGGCCGTGGTCCCGCCGTAGAGCGACGCGGGGTTCACGAACTGGAGCGTGCCGGAACTGATCGTCGTGACGCCGGCGTAGGTGTTGCTGCCAGAGAGTGTGAGCAGCCCGGTCGTCGTCTTCGTCAGGCCAGCTGTGCCGGCGAGACCGGCCGCCACCGTGCCGCTGCGCCCGTCGAATGTGACCGTGCTGTTCGAGAGCGTGCCGGTTTGCACGGTGCCGCCCGTGAACTGAATCGTGCCCGTGCGGGTGACGGTGTTTCCACCGAGGTCGAGCGTGCCGCCGGCGGCGACGATCGTGCCCGCGGCGTTGCCCAGCGCCCCGGCGTTGTTGAGTACGAGCGAGCCGGCCGTGATCGTCGAGGCACCGGAGTAACTGTTGCTCGCGGAGAGGGTCAGCACGCCCGTGCCGGCCTTCGTCAGTCCGCCGCTGCCGCTGATCACGCCGGCGTAGCTCGTGCTCGTGTTGTT
>RFUD01000192.1 GCA_009923125.1 Planctomycetia bacterium | reverse complement strand
CGAGCTGGTCGTAGCCGGTGCCCGCCACGCCCGCCCAGTTGTTGATCTCCCAGGTGTACTGGCCGCCCGCATCGAACGTGAGGCCCTGGGTGAACGACTGGCTGCCCGGAGAGTTGCCGGGCGAGAGGATGTCGTTCGTGCCAACGGTCACGGCGGTGCCGATCGTGCCCGTGCCGGAGAGCGTGCCCCGGGTGAATGTGAGCGGCTTGGTGAGGGGCGTCGCAGAGTTGTACCGGAGCTCGGCCGTTGTGCCGTTGACCGTGATGCCGCTCGACGAGTTGATGTTCCCGGCGGAGATGTGAAGCTGGCCTGCCGAGATCGTCGTCGCGCCGGTGAACGTGTTGGCGGCGGAGAGCGTCTGGATTCCCGAGCCGGTCTTCGTGAGCGTCATGCCTGTGGCACCGTCGGCGATGGTGCCGCTGTACGTGAGATTCTGGCCCGCGACGGTGTTGAGCGTGAGCGCCGTCATCAGGGCGTAGCTGCCCGTGATCACGCTCGACAGGTTCTTGCTGCCGAGGAGGCCGCCGATCGTGGGCGTCGTGACGCCGGTGCCGAGGACGAACGAACCGGCCCCGCTCGTATCGATCGCGCTATTCTGGATGGCGAGGTTGGTGCCGAGCGTGATCGTGCGTGTCGCTTGTGCAACCCGCGTGTTGCCGCTGAACGTGTTGGCGGCGTTCAGCGTAAGGGCGCCGGTGCCGTTATGGACGAATGCTACTTTTCTTGTGGCGCCATCCGCGATCGTTCCGGAAAACGTGCTCGTGTTGCCGCCGTTGCTCGTGAGCGTAGACGTGCCCGACCCGGTTGCATTGTCGGTGATCGTGCCGCTCGTGGACTGCAGATTTCCGAGGGTCAGGTTGTTGCCATTGAGATCGAGCCCACCCGTCTGCGTCAACGTTCCCCAGGTGAGGTTGTTGGCTCCAATGATCACGGCTCCGGCGCCTGCCAGTTGCGTGCCGGTTCCGCTGCCGGCCAACGTAAGGATGCCGCCGGCGCCGATGGACCAGATCCCTGCTGAGCCGAGCGTATTTCCGTTCAGCGTGACTTTTCCAGTCACACCACGGGTATTCGGCGAGCCTGTAACAAGCGAGATGTCTGAATTGATCGTCAGCACGCTTGAACTGTTGTTTGCGATACCCGTCGCATTATTTCCCATTGTGATCGTACCGCTGCTGACACTCGTGCCGAGCGTCAACGCACCGGACTGCGATCCGACTGTGATGTTCAAGATACTGACGGTGCCATTCACGCCGATCGTGCCAGTGGCCAGCCCGTTTCCGACACGTTGTCGGCGGTGCCCGTCGTCAGGGTGCCGCTTGTCGCGGTGCCGACGTTGCTCGTGCTCCAGAGCGCGTCGGTGCCCCAGACGCCGCCGGCGGTGCCGAACCCCGACGCACTCATGGGCGTGGTGTTGTCCCAGTAATACGTTGCCGCGGAGACGGTGGTGGCGGCGCACGCCATGCACCATGCCGCTGCAGCGGCAGCCACGACTATCAGACGTTTCGTCTGCGCACATGTCATGAGTTGCACTCTCCCCACCGCAGGAGATCCGAGGGCCGACATGGTCGGCGTCCCCGAAGACACCCAGCACTCGTGAAAACTAGCCCCGGACGTCGAACGGCGCAAGGGACCAAACGGCTACTTTTTGGCGGCTGCGGCCGTTCTGCCGCCGAAAAGTAGCCAGAAGGACCCTTCAGGCAGCCGTCGCCACGGGCGTACCATTGATGGGAGGTGGAGTGAGATCCGCCGCGGGCAGGGACGTCCGATTCTTCGGGGGTGGCATGCAATGATTCGACAGAGCCACTCATGCCGCCGCGAGGTGGTCTCTGTGCCCACCACTGAGGATCCTTCGCGGATGCGCGTCCGGTGGCTCGCCGGGTTCACACTCGTCGAGCTATTGGTGGTGATCGCGATCATCGGCGTGCTCGTGGCACTTCTGTTCTGAGTTGCTCCAACAATCTCAAGCAGTTCGGGATCGCCTTGGCTGGCTACAACCAGGCACGGAGGGCCCTGCCTCCGGCGCGGTGCGGCAGTTCGGCAACGGCATGGTCGGGCTCAACCATCGATGCGATTCCGAACAAGAACGCGTCCATGCCGGATGGTTCGTCCTACGCCGGCGCCGGGGGCCTGAGCGGGTTGACGAAGCTCGCTCCGTTCCTCGAGGCGTCCGAGGCGGCAGCGGCGGTCACCAATTACAACTCCACGCTGCAACTGCCGATCATGCTCTGTCCATCCGACAACGCGATGGACCGGATCGGCAGCACCGCCCTCCTCAATTACGCGTTCTCGGCAGGCGACCAGACGGCGAACATGCATTTCGACTGGGAGGTCTGCCCGGTCACCACCAACTCCGGCACCTGCGCCACGCGCGGTGTCGTCCGCGGCCTGTTCGGGCTCAACAGCGCCATCAAGTATTCGATGATCACCGACGGGCTGTCCCAGACCCTGGCGATGTCTGAGATGGTGCGCCCGCGGGTGGCGGACAAGACCGTCATCGAGGGCTCGGTCGTGAACGATTTCGCCGCCACGTCGTCCCAAAACGTGTCCAGCCCGCGGGGCTGCAACCAGTCATTCGTGGGCGGGCAATACACGACGAACCGCAACTCCTGGTTGCGTTCGCCAGGCATGTACGGATGGGCCGGCCGGCCTCCCTATGGCATGATCAACACCGTGCTCAGGCCCAACGGCCCCGTCTGCCACGACGGGGGCACTGGCGGAGGAGGGATCCAGCCGCCCCGCAGCCGCCACGCCGGCGGGGTTCTGGCCCTGTTTGCGGACGGCGCCGTGCAGTTCGTGAGCGAGAACGTGGACAATGGATCGGGCGACACGCTGACCTCGCCGGTGGTGCCCGGGGAGGGCAGCGCCACCCAGTGCGGCGTGTGGGGCGCGCTCGGCAGTCGGGCGGGCGGCGAGGGCAACGCCAAGCTGTGATCAGGGTCATGAGCGCGTGTCTGCCGATCCATCATGGAAACGCCGTCCCGGCCGGCGGGATCCCTCTTCGGACCGTGGCGACGTGCCTCGCGATCGGTCTGGGTGCGGTCGCGGCAGGCGGCGGCTGCGCGGGCCGCACGGAAGACAAGTGGACGCGTGCTCGGCCGGCCACCTATGCCGCCGGAGGCACTGTGCTCGTCGACGGCAGGCCGATGGAAGGCGTCAAGGTGCAGTTCGAGCGTTCTTCCGCCGGCGACGGGCCTTCGTGTGTCGCCTTCGGGTACACCGACTCACGGGGCCGCTTTCGGCTGCGCACGTTTCGCGACGGAGACGGCGCGGTCGCCGGAGACCATGTCGTGTTGATCGAGCGGATCACGTTCGAGCCGCTTTCCAAGCCGACCAACGCCGAGGTGACGCCCACGCGGGAGGTGTCGCACCTGCCCGAGCGTTTCCGCTCGCCGCGTACATCCGGGCTGACGGCCACGGTGGTGCCGGGCGGCCGCAACGAGTTTTCGTTCGCGATCACGGCGAAGTAGGCGGGCCGGCCCGGAGACCTCGTCGCGGAGTCATCCCGATGCCGGCCTGTCGTCGCGCCGAGGAAACAATCCCCGATCGTAGGCCCGAGCGACGGCCTGCGCGCGATCGGTCGCGCCGAGCTTGGCCAGCAGCGACGCCACGCGTTTCTTCACCCCGTGGGAGGTGATGCCGAGGAGGTCGGCGATCTCCAGGTTCGTGAGCCCTTCCCGCAGAAATCCGAGAACTTCGCGTTCCCGCTTGGAGAGTGAAACATCCTCGCCCACGGCGCTGGCCCCCAGGATCGTCTGCCGGCTGACGGGCCGCCCCCCTTTATGCACCAGCCGGATGGCTGACATCAGTTCGTCGCGTCCGCCGTGTTTCGTCACGTAGCCGTCGGCCCCGGCGGCGAGCGCCTTCGCCATGTCGGCTGCGGATTCGGATGAGGTGAGGATGAGCACCCGCGCCTTGGGGTCGATGTCGCGGATGAGCCGCAGCGAGTCGCAGCCATCGACCCCGGGCATCTTGAGGTCCAGCAGGCAGACGTCGGGCCGATGCTGCCGCCAGAGGCGGGCCGCCGTACGGCCGTCGCCCGCCTCGGCGACGACCGCGAAGCCGTCGGCGGCCGCCAGCAGGTTGGCCAGACCGGCCCGGATCATCGCATGGTCATCGACGAGCAGCACCCGGATCATGACGGACTCCTCTCTCGCTGGAGGATATGTCGGTGCGCATGGATGCGACAAGCGATCGCCCGCCGACCGTCCATGAACAGTTGCCCGGCGTATAGACTACGCAACCATGGGGCTTGGCAGATCAGCGACGAACAAGGCAATGATGCGGCTCGCCGTCGCGTCGATGGCCGTAGCGTGGCCGCTGCTGGCGTCGGCGGCAAGCGAACCGCAGCCCATCGCCGCGCTCCAGCGGCTGGACGGCGAATCCCTGGCGAAGGCCGGTGAGGTTACGCTCCGCGGTGTCGTGACGTACCACGTCGACCGCGCGGAGCACCTCGTCGTGCAGGACGATTCGGCGGCAATCTGGGTGCAGGTCGCCGCGGCGGATCCGCCGCCCGCGGGGCAGTTGACTCCGCTCTTTCCCTTGCCGGCGAAGCTTGCGCTCGGGTCGGAAGTGCTTGTCACGGGCCGGCTCGACCGCGGCGGCTACGCGCCGCGCGTGGTGGCGAAGGCGATCGAGGTTGTGGACCAGCCGGGGCGGCCGGAACCGCAGGCGATCAACCTCGATCGACTGTTTGCCGGCGTCGACAACGGGCGCTTCGTCCGGGCCACCGGCGTCATTCGGGGGCTGCGGTCGGGGGAGCGAACGATCCAACTCGGCCTACGGTGCGGCGGGCGGGATCTCGGGGTGACGTGCCTCCGACAGGCGGGCCAGTTCGATGCGGCACGGCTGGTCGATGCGACGGTGGAAGTCGTCGGCGTCGTGGGGTCGATCCGCAATCCGCGCGGCGAGTTTCTGGCGCCCGTGATCGCGATCTCAGGCCCAGACGACGTGCGGCTGGTCGCAGCGGCGCCCGGGCCGCCGTTCGCGTCGCCGCTGGTTCCGCTCGATCGACTTGGCGGCTTCGATCCCGACCGCAACCCTGACCATCGGGTGGTCGTGGAGGGCGTGGTGACCGCCTGCCTGCCGGGCCGCCTCCTTGTGGTGCAGGAGGGGGATGTCGCGCTCCGCGTGCAGCCCGCGTTCGACGAGGCCTTCGTCCCCGGCGACCGCGTTCGTGCGGCGGGGTTCATCGATACCTCCCGCAGGGTGGTCTCGCTCGTCGGGGCCGTCGTTTGGCGCGAGGTCGTAGCCGCAGTTTTTCCGCTCGATGAGTCCTCGCGCAAAGGCTGAGGCGACGACACCGATACCAGCCGCCCCGCCGCGCGCATCGCC
>RFUD01000191.1 GCA_009923125.1 Planctomycetia bacterium | reverse complement strand
CGCTCGACGCTGCCGCGGTGGACCTGCTCCGCGCGGCCGTGGCCGATCTCGGGCTGTCGGCCCGAGCCCACGACAAGGTGCTTCGCGTCGCCCGGACGGTCGCCGACCTCGACGCGGCGGACACGCTCAGCTGCGCGCACGTGAGCGAAGCCATCAACTACAGAGTGCTCGACCGCAGCCTGTGGACCTGAAAGGACGCTCGGCTCCGCTGCTACCGCGTGGAATCCATCTCGACGGCGTGGCGGCCCCTGTGCAAGGATGCCCGCATGACCGTGACGACACGTCCTGCATACGAGCCGTTCGAGGCCACGCGGCCTGCGGACGTGACTCCCGCCGCCACCATCTGGCCCCGGCGGTCGCTCGTGACCGCCGCTGTCATGCTCGCCTGCCTCGGGGCGGTGGCGCTGGCGATCGACCTGCCGGTGGCGGCCTGGTGCAAGGCTGGGAGAGTGCCGAAAGAACTGCAGCGGTTCATGAACTTCTCGGAGGTCTTCGCCCACTCGATGGGCGCCGCCGCGCTGCTTGTGACCGCGTTGGTGCTGGATCGGGGCCTTGCGTTTCCGTCGCTGCGCTGGCCGGCGGTTCGCTGGCCGTCGTTTCAGCCGACGCTCGCCCAGGAATCGATGGCGCGGATGATCGGAGCCACGGCCTGCGGCGGACTGATGGTGGATCTCGTCAAGCTCCTGGTGGGGCGAGCCCGCCCCCGGGCGATCGACGTGGCCGCGCAGGCCTCCGCCCTGGCCACGTTCGGCATCGTCCCCGCGACGGGCAGCCACTCCGACGCCCGCAGCTTCCCGTCGGGCCATGCAGCCGTCGCCTGCGGGCTGCTGGCCGCGCTCGCCTGGCGGTATCCGCACGGCCGCTGGCTGTTTCTCCTGTTCGCCGCGAGCGCCGCCCTGCAACGGGTGGCCAGCGCGGCACACTTCCCGAGCGATGTCTGTTTCGGGGCGGCGCTCGGGCTGGCGGGGGCGGCGTTCTTTCTCTCCGACCGGACCGACGAGCCGCGAACGGCCGAATCTTGAGCGGCGCCGGTCTCCGTGCCGCTGTGCGCGGCGGTTTGCCACGCAGGCTGTCGTCTTGATACGCTTTTGACGGCGGCGACCGGTGCAATCCGCTCGACCGCCCCCGCCAAGTTTCCCTCCGGACGATCGCATGCCCGCCCAGAAACGCACCAGGAAGGTCTCCAAGCCCGCGGAATCCCAGGACGCTACGGAACAGCCTGCGGAAGCGGTGGTGGCGACGACCGCTCGCCAGACGGGCAAGGCGGCCGGCGGAAAGCGGGTCTTGCTCGTGGACGACGACGTCGAGATCGTGGAGTCGATGAAGACCGTGCTCGAGTCGAAGGGCTACGAGATCCTGGTCGCTCGCGACGGAAACCAGGGGCTCGTGCTGGCCGAGCAGGAAAACCCCGACCTCGTCGTCCTCGACATGATGATGCCCAAGCGCAGCGGGTTTCTCGTTCTCGAGCGACTGCGACGCAGTCGCCCGGTGCCCCTCCGCGTGATCATGATCACCGCCAACGAGGGCAGCCGGCACAAGGCGTACGCCGAGATGCTCGGCGTGGACGACTACATCCGCAAGCCCTTTGCGATGGATCGCCTGCTCGAAAGCGTGCAGCGGTTGCTGTCGTAGCCGGTCGCGGCGACCTCCGCACCGACGGGCATGCCGGTGGACGAGACGTCCGCAATCTGGGCAATCTGCGCAGCGTCAGCCTGAGATTGACCCGTTTTTCCTCGACACCTACATTCCGACGGCGTCTTGTCCACGGCTCGGGTTCGGGAGTTCGCGAGTGGCATCTTCGCCGGTCTCTTCGTCGCCCTCCGCTGCGTCGCCGTTGCACGACGACCTCCGGGAACGGGTGCGCGAAGCCACCGACATCGTCGATCTCGTCGGCTCCTACATCTCGCTTCGCCGCGCCGGCCGCGGGCTCAGCGGTCTGTGCCCGTGGCACGAGGACTCGCGGCCCAGCTTCCAGGTGAATCCCGAGCGACAGACGTTCCGCTGCTGGGTCTGCAACATCGGCGGCGACGTGTTCACCTTCCTGATGCGGATGGAGAAGCTCGAGTTTCGCGAGGCGCTCGAGCAACTGGCCGACCGCGCCGGCATCCAGGTCACGAAAAGCAGGGGCTTGCCCGCGGACGACCGCACGGCGTTGCTCGCCGCGCTCGGTTGGGCGGCGGAGCGATTCGCAGGCCTGCTCGACCGCGGCCCGGAGGCCCGCGCGGCCCGCGAGTATCTGGCCGCCCGCGGCCTGCTTCCCGAGACGATCCGCCGCTTCCAGCTCGGATTCGCGCCTCCCGCGTGGGATTGGCTGCTCAAGCAGGGTTCCGCTGCGGGCATCGCGACCGCCCATCTGGTCCGGGCCGGCCTGGCAGTGGAGCGGCAGGACCGCTCGGGGCACTACGACCGATTCCGCGACCGCGTGATTTTTCCGATCCGGGATCCGCTGGGCCGATGCGTTGCCTTCGGTGGCCGCGTCCTCCCCGGAGCCGCGCCCGATGCCGCCAAGTACATCAATTCGCCCGAGACGCCGCTGTTTTCCAAGAGCTCGATGCTGTACGGCCTCGACACCGCCCGCGACACGATGGCGAAGTCGCGGCGGGCCGTCGTCGTGGAGGGATACACCGATTGCCTGGCGGCCCGGCAGGCCGGAATCGGCGATGTGGTCGCCGTGCTCGGCACGGCCCTCGGTGAACGCCATGCCAAACTGCTGCGGCGCTACGCCGACACGATCGTGCTCGTGCTCGACGGCGACGATGCCGGACGCCGCCGCGCGGACGAGATCCTCGACGTCATCCTGGCCGAGCCGATCGACGTGCGGATCGCGCGACTCCCGTCGGGCATCGACCCGTGCGACTTCATTCTCGCGGAAGGCCGCGACGCCTTCGAAAGCCTGCTCTCCGCGGCGATCGACCCGCTGGAGTATCGCATGGACGAGGCCGTTGCCCGGCTCGCGGGCCGCGACGGCGACGATGCGGTGCTCGCCGCGGTCGAAAGCGTCCTCAAGCCGCTGGCCAGTGTCTCCGACCGGTCGCCGTTGAGCCCGTCGCAGCGGCAGTTGCGGGAAGACCAGGTGCTCGGCCGTCTGTCGCGGCGGTTCGGCCTCTCGCGCGAGGCGTTGCGGGGTCGGCTCCTCGACCTGCGGTCGAGTCGTCAGGCGACCGCACGCGGCTCCGCTGAGCCCGCGCCGCTCCCGGCGCCGGCGACGCGGCTGCCGGCCTGGGATCGCGAGGTGATCGAGGTTCTCGTCTGCGTCCCGGAGGCCGCCGGGCTGATCGTGCGCGAGGTGCCGCCCGACGACCTCGAGACCGCCGAGGGGCGGGCCGTGCTCGAGGCGGCGCGTCGGCTCGAGGCGGCCGGTCGCCCGGTCGCTCTGGCGGGCCTGTTGCTCGCCATCACCGATCCCGAGCTGCAGAGCCTGCTCGTTGCCGTGGACGATTCGACCGCGGCCCGCGGGCCGGTCGATCCGGCGGACCGCCTGCAGCATTTGGAGGATGCCCTGCGACGCCGCTCCGCCCAGCGGCAGGCGCACGCGAGCATCCTCGCCTTGAAATCCTCCCGGCTGGATCCCGGCTCGGAGGCGGTTTTGTTGGAACGGCTCGTCGCCCAGCGACGGGCCGCCCAGGGCATGTCCGAACCCAAGGATGGGTGAGGGTGCCCGCCTCGTCGCTGCAATCGATCGGCCGTGGCTTCACCCGGCGGATCGGGGGGCGGTGCGCGAGTGACGGTACGATGGTGAAGGAGACACTTGATGAGCATGCACAGGACCGCCACCCAACCCCGGACCGCCGTGGCCCGGCAGCCGAAGCGCACGATCGAGGGCTCGCACGGAGACCATGAACTCGCGACCCTCATCGCCACCGGCTTGTCGCAGGGGTATCTGACCTTCGACCAGGTCAACGCGTTCCTGCCCGACGAGGCCGTCGATCCCGAGAAGATCGACGCGCTGCTGGTGGCCCTCGAGGACCGGGGCATCGACCTCGTGGACGCCCCTCCCGCGCCGCGCGAGATCGGCGCCCCGGCGGCGCAGGCCGCTCCCGCCAAGCCCCGACGCGACGAGCCGACCACGACGGCGCCATCCAACGCGGCCAACGATCCGATCCGGATGTACCTGGCGCAGATGGCCGAAATCCCCCTCCTCACCCGGCAGGAGGAGATCTCGCTCGCCAAGCGGATCGAGGTCACGCGGAAGCGTTTCCGCCGGGCGATCCTCGGCTGCTCCTACTCGATGCGGGCCACCGTGGACACGCTGAGGCGCGTCCACGAGGGGGCCCTGCCCTTCGACCGCACGATCAAGGTGTCGCTGACGGAGCGACTCACCAAGGAGCAGATCCTCGCGCGGATGCCGCACAATCTCGCGACGCTCGATCACCTGATCGGCAGGAGCAAGGCCGACTTCCGCCTGCTGATCAGCCGCCGCACTTCCGCGGCCGATGCGCGGGCCGCCCGCGTCAGGTTTCGCCGGGCCCGGGCGAAGGCGCTGACGCTCGTCGAGGAGTTGTCGCTGCGGACGCGGCGCGTGCAGCCGCTGATGAAGCTGCTGCGCGGCATGTCGTCGCGGATGGACCGGCTGCAGCAGGACCTGCGCATCCTGGCCCAGGGCGAGGGGTCGCGCGACGACCGTGCCGACATGCGGAAGGAGCTCCGCGACCTGATGCTGACCACGCTCGAGAGCCCGCGCTCGCTGCGGAAGCGGGTCGGAATGCTCGACAAGTTGCAGGAAGAGTACGAAGCCGCGAAGCGCAATCTCTCGGCCGCCAACCTCCGGCTCGTCGTCTCGATCGCCAAGAAGTACCGCAACCGCGGTCTGTCGTTCCTGGATCTCATCCAGGAGGGCAACACCGGGCTGATGCGCGCGGTGGACAAGTACGAGTACCGCCGCGGGTTCAAGTTCTCGACCTACGCCACATGGTGGATCCGGCAGGCCATCACCCGCGCGATCGCCGACCAGTCGCGGACGATCCGCATTCCGGTCCACATGATCGACGTGCTCTCCAAGCTGCGCACCGTCTCGAAGAAGCTGCTGCACGAGTTCGGCCGCGAGCCGACGGTGGAGGAGATCGCGCAGGCCGCCGACGTGGGGCTCGAGGAGGCGCGGCGCGTGCTCGACATGGGACGGCAGCCGATGAGCCTCGACCGCCCCATCGGCGAGAGCGAGGATGCGAGCTTCAGCGAGTTCGTCGAGGACCACGGTGCCGAGCGTCCGACGCAGGCCACGACCACGGCCCTGCTGAAGGATCGGATCGAATCGCTCCTCAAGACGCTCACCTACCGTGAGCGGGAGATCATCCGGCTTCGCTACGGCCTCACCGACGGCTACACCTACACGCTCGAGGAGG
>RFUD01000020.1 GCA_009923125.1 Planctomycetia bacterium | reverse complement strand
CGCCATCCATGGCTCCGCTGGTCACATACGCCGTCTCAACGGTAGGGGTAACCCCTCGCCTGCCGCTGCGTCACTCAGTCGCCGGCTTGGGCGTATCGACTCGCGGCGTCACGCTCACGTGAGGCCGTCGCGGAATTCGTCGGCCTGCCGGCGGATCGTGCGCAGTTCGGCGGCGGGTTTGCGGTCGAGGTTTTTGAGCTGCATCGTCATCCGCTGGTTTTTGCGCAAGAGCTTTTCGTGGCGGGCGAGGAAGTCCCAGTAGAGCGTCGTGAAGGGGCAGGCGTCGGGGCCGCTGGCGACCTTCGGCTTGTAGCGGCAGCCCGTGCAGGCGTTGCTCATCCGGTCGAGGTAGGCGCCGGTGGCGCAGTAGGGCTTCGAGGCCATCACGCCGCCGTCGGCAAACTGGCTCATGCCGAGCGTGTTCGGCAGTTCCACCCACTCGACGGCGTCGACGTACACGGCGAGATACCAGCGGTGCACGTCCTCGGGCTTGATGCCGGCGAGGAGGGCGAAGAGCCCCGTCACCATCAGCCGCTGGATGTGGTGGGCATAGCCGAATTCGAGCGTCTGGGCGAGGGCGTCCTTGAGGCAGTTCATGTCCGTCGCGCCCGTCCAATAGAAGTTTGGCAGCGGACGGTCGGCGCCGAGGGCGTTGCGGCGTTCATACTCCGGCATGAAATGCCAGTAGACGCCGCGGACGTACTCCCGCCAGCCGATGACCTGGCGAATGAAGCCCTCCACGGCCTCGAGCGGGGCTTTGCCGCTGCGGTAGGCGCGTTCGGCGCCCGCGACGACATCGCGCGGGTCGAGCAGCTTCATGTTCAGCGCCTGGGAGAGCCGCGAGTGGTAGAGCCACGGTTCGCCGGTCCAGATCGCGTCTTGATAGCGGCCGAAGTGCGCGAGGCGATGGGCGAGAAAATCGTCGAGGGCCGTGCGGGCGTCGTCGGGCGTCACGGGCCAGTCGAAGTGTTCGAGGCTGCCGGGGTGCGCTGCGAACCGGGAGTTCACGAGATCGATGACCCCGCGGGTGATCGCGTCGGGCGTGAATCGTGTCGGCTGCGGGAGGCGGCCCGGGCCCGACTTCGGGAACGCGCCGCGGTTGTCGGCGTCGAAGTTCCACTGGCCGCCGGCCGGCTCGCCGTCGTCCATGAGCACGCCGAACTTCTCACGGAGCGGGCGGTAGAAGTATTCGAGCCGCAATTGCTTGCGGCCTTTCGTATGCGCGGCGAACTCGTCGCGCGATGAAAAAAAATGCCGATCGGGCCGGATCTCGAGCGGCACCCTCGCAGCCTGGGCTGCGGCCTCGAGGGCGTGCTGCACCCGCCACTCGCCGGGCTCGGTGACGATGAGCCTGTCGGGAAAGTGGCCGGCTTTCCGGGCCGCGGTGAGGCTGACCGCCAGTGCGGCGGCGAGCGAGGCGGGCTCTTTGGCGGTGGCCTTGGCGGCCAGTTCGCGATACTCGACGGCGATGCCCTCGGCCACGAGCCGGTCGCGGAAATGCCGCATCGCGGCCAGAAACACCGTGATCCGGGCCTTGTGGGTCCAGACGTGGGTCGATTCCTCGGCCACCTCGGCCATCCAGACGCGGTCGCGGCCGCGGTCGAAGCCGTCGAAGGCGCTGCTCTTCCGGTCGAGCTGGTCGCCGAGCACGAGAACGAGGTTGCCGGCCATGGCCGTACCCTACCCGAAATTCGGGGCTGCGGCCGGACGGCCGATTCATTGACTGCTGCCGCCGCGACGGTTAATATGCAACTGCGTTGCAGGTGAGGAGAAGTCATCATGGTGCACAGCCGCCGCGGGTTTTCGCTGGTCGAATTGCTCGTCGTGATCGCGATCATCGGGCTCATGGTCGGGCTCCTTCTGCCCGCGGTGCAGTCGGCGCGCGAGGCCGGCAGGAGGACCGCCTGCACGAACAATCTGCGGCAACTCGGGATCGCCCTGCATCACTTCCACGATCACGCCGGTGCGTTTCCCGCCGGCTGGCGGGGCGGGTCTTCGGCGGCAGAGGAGCCCGAGTACGACCTGCCGGGCTGGGGCTGGGGGTGTTCGACGCGGAGGGGGGTGACGTGCATCGCGAGGTCCGCGAGACGCTGCTCGCGGCATTTCGCTGCCCGTCCGATCTCCCCGGTCCGACCGAGCAGGCCGGCGTGTTCGAGGTTGGCCACGACGACGGGCATGACGAGCACGATCATGCCGAGGAGCCGGAAGACGGCCACCACCTTGGTCATCCGGTGGACGGTGGCGAACTCTCCACGGTCTGCAGGGCCGCCAAGAGCAACTACGTGGGGGTCTTCGGCTGGTCACGGTCGATCGAGCATCAGCCGGCCGCTGGGGACGGCCTGTTTTTCCGGAACAGCCGTATTTCCTTCAGGCACATCACCGATGGTGCGTCGAAGACGCTGATGCTCGGCGAGCGGGGGTCGCGACTCGGCGGGAGCGTCTGGTCGGGCGTGATCCACGACGCCGAGGCGGCCCGAGCGCGGATCGTGGGTGTCGGTGACCACGCCCCGAATGCAGGGGATCACTTCGATGATTTCTCGAGCCGTCATCCCGGCGGGAGCGTGTTCCTGCGGGCCGACACCTCGACGCTGTTTCTCACCGATGCCGTCGATGAGGACGTCTTGCACTCCCTCTGCACCCGCGCGGGCGGCGAGGCGGTCCCGGGCGAGCCCTGATGCCCGCCGCCTGACCCCGTGACTTCCTGACCCCCGGTCCGCGGTCAGGCCACGCATTTTGGCGGCCAATGGTGCCGCAGCGATCGAATTCGGGCTGTTACGGCATCGTGGCCCGTGCGGTTTTCACCGTGGACACGAAGGTCTCGGCCGGCACCACCCGCGTCGCCTTCGGTCACTGAAGGAGACCGTCATGATCGCATTGGGACGTCAGGTCGCGCGTGGCACGCGGTCCCGCGCGGCGGTGAAGCGCACCGCCCGGCGGGTCGAGCAGCGGAGGGCCGCCCTCCGCGCGAAGCGTGAGCAGTTCTTCGCGCGGGTGATTGACTACATCCCCTGCCGACAGTTCCTCAAAAAGGATGCGGAGTCCCTGGCGACGACGCCCCCGGCCGATGCCGTCGTGCCGCTCGATCGCGATGACGCCGACCGCGCCGCAGCGAAGGGCCTCTCTCCCTACCTCGCGAGCCTCTATCAGACGCGGCTGCTCACGAAGTCGGAGGAGCAGTACTACTTCCGACGCATGAACTGGCTGAAGTTCCGGGCCGCGACCGTGCGGGGGCGTCTTGATCGGAAGCGGGCGAGCCTGCGCCAGATGGAGGAGGTTGAAGGGTGGCTCGCCGAGGCGGAAACCGTGAAGTCGATCATCATCACGTCGAACCTGCGACTGGTGGTGTCGATCGCGAAGAAGTTCGTCGACCCGAGCAACGCCTTCGAGGAACTCGTCAGCGACGGCAACGTGGCCCTGATGCGGGCGGTCGAGAAGTTCAACTTCGCGCTCGGTAACCGGTTCAGCACGTATGCCACCTATGCGATCCAGCGGCACTTTTTCCGGATGTCGCACAAGGGTCGCCAGCAGCGGAACCGATTCGTGACCAGCGACGAGGCCCTGAAGGACCGGGCCGCAGACACGGCCGCGACGGAGTACCGCTCGGCCGAGCAGATCGGCATGCTGCAAGAGTTGTTCAAGGGTTTCCTCGGCGACCTCGAGCCACGGGAACGGCAGATCGTCGTGGCCCGGTTCGGGTTCGACGGCAAGCCGCCGCGCACGTTCCGGGAACTCGGCTCGGCGATGGGCGTGTGCAAGGAGCGGATTCGGCAGATCCAGACGCGGGCGATCGACAAACTTCGCGACATGGCCGCCGAGGCGAAACTCGAGCAGACCGTGGACAACTGGCTGTGACGGCCGCCGGGGGCATGAGCCAGCGGGTGCTGGTCCTCGGTGGCGGTGGCGGCATCGGCTCCGAGGTCGCGCGGCTGCTCGTAGCCGCCGGTGGCCGGGTATTCATCGCCGGACGTGACGCTGCGAAAGTTGCGGCCGTCGCCGATGAACTCGCCATGCCGTGGGCCCCGGTCGAGGCGACCGATCCGGACGCCATCGACGCCTGTGCCGACGCCGCGGCGGCGGCCCTGGGCGGACTGACGGGCATCGCCAACTGCGTCGGCTCACTTCTGCTCAAGCCAGCTCACCTGACGAGCACGGCCGAGTGGACCGCGACGCTGGCCACGAACCTCACGAGCGGCTTCGGCTGCGTGCGGGCCGCCGGTCGGCTCTTGAAAGCGGACGGCGGATCGGTGGTGCTGGTGTCGAGCGCGGCGGCTCGGATCGGGCTTGCCAATCACGAGGCCATCGCCGCGGCGAAGGCCGGTCTCGAGGGGCTCGCCCGCTCGGCGGCGGCCACCTACGCCCGGCAGCGGATCCGCTTCAACGTCGTGGCGCCGGGGCTCGTGCGCACGCCGCTCACGCGCGGACTCGTGGCGAATGAACTCGCGGAAAAGGCTTCGCTGGCGATGCATCCGCTCGGCCGGCTCGGGGAGCCGGGCGATGTGGCCCGGGCGATCGCCTGGCTGCTCGATCCGGCCCAGGGCTGGATCACCGGACAGGTGCTCGGCGTCGATGGCGGGCTCGCGGACGTGAAGGCGCGGCCGGGCTAGGCGATCCGCGTAGGCCGCCCCGCGTACCGCTGCTATGTTCTGCGGCATGAACAGCAGCAATAGCAGCAACAGCCGCAACAGCCGCAACAGCCGCACCGCATCCGTCGCGCCGACGTTCCGCCTGTGGCTGATGATGGTGCTCGAGTTCGCGATCTGGGGCTCGTGGCTGCCGCTCATCTGGGGCTACATGGGCAAGGACGGCCTGGCCTTCAGCGATGCCCAGATCGCCTGGGTCGGCAGCGCGTTCGCGATCGCCTCGATCGTCGGCATCTTTTTTTCGAGCCAGTTCGCCGACCGGACGTTCGCCGCCGAACGGTTCATGGCGGCCAGCCACCTGATCGGCGGCCTGGCGATCCTGGCCTTGTACTGGGCCCGGGAGATCGCCGCGGCGACGGGGCTCGGCGTGTTCGCGGTGTTCTTCGGACTGATGCTCGTGCACGCGCTCCTCTACGTGCCCACGATTTCGGTCTCCAACTCGATCGCCTTCACGCACATGCAGAACGCCCGCAAGGAGTTCGGCCTCGTGCGGATGGGGGGCACGATCGGCTGGATTCTCGCCGCCTGGCCGCTGTACTTCGTGCTCCAGGGCAAGGAGGGGGCCGCGGCCGTCGCGGCCAGCCGCAACATCTTCCTCGTCGCCGGCATCACGTCGCTCGTGCTGGCGGCGTTCAGCCTCTGCCTGCCGCACACGCCGCCCAAGCGGACCACGGCGAGCGGCCTGGCCGGCATCGCCTGGCTGAAGGCGGCCGGCTACCTGTCGTATCCCTACCTGCTCGTGCTGTTCGCCGTCACGTTCATCGACGCGGTGATCCACAACGGCTACTTCGTGCTGGCCGGCGGGTTCCTCGGCAGCAAGACGGTCGGCATCAAGCCGGAGTGGATCATGCCGGTGATGAGCATCGGCCAGGTGGCCGAGATCCTCACGATGGCCATCCTCGGCGGCGTGCTCGCCCGGCTCGGCTGGAAGACGACGATGATTCTCGGCATTCTCGGCCATGCCGTGCGGTTCGCGGTGTTCGCCTTCATGCCGCAAAACCAGGCCCTGATCATCGCCGTGCAGGTGCTCCACGGCATCTGCTACGCGTTCTTCTTCGCGACGCTCTACATCTTCATCGACGCCGCCTTCCCGAAGGACGTGCGGAGCAGCGCCCAGAGCCTGTTCAATCTCCTCGTCCTGGGCCTCGGCGACCTCGCTGCCAAGTGGCTCTTCATCCCGCTCCAGACACGGCTCACCGCCGCCGACGGCACGGTCGAGTACCGGCAACTGTTTCTCGTTCCCGCGTGCATGGCGCTGGCCGCGGCCGCGATCCTGCTCGTGGCCTTCTGGCCGCCGCGATGGCTGGCCAGCGGCGCGGAGGTGGAGGACGACCTGGAGACGGAGCCCGGCGCCGTCGCCTGACCGCGTCTCCGGACCGGTCCCACCCGCCCGAGACCACGTTCGCCGCCCGGCCGAAACGGTCTTGTGGACGTCCGCCCACCGTTCCTATCCTCCCGACCCAACGCGGGCGGCGGGCCCGCAGTCGCCGGAGGAGGTGAGCCCATGGCCGTGACGCTCGAAACCCTGGCCGCCCACGTCGGCGGAACGCTGGTCGGCACGACGCCGCCCGACGGAATCGTCATCCACGACGCCACGACGCTGGAACGGGCCTGCCCCGACCACGTCACGCTCGTCGATCACGCCGACAAGCTGCATCTGCTGGCCAGGAGCCGGGCCGGCGCGGTGATCGTGCCCCGCGGCTGCGGCGCGATCGATCGACCCTCGATCGAGGTCGCCGACGTGCACGCCGCGTTCGCATCGGTGATCACGCTGCTGCGGCCCCCACGGCCGCGGGTGAGGGGCGGCGTCAGCCCGCAGGCGGCCGTCGATCCATCCGCACGTCTCGGCGCCGACGTGGACGTTCATCCGTTCGCGGTCGTCGGGGCCGACGTCGAGATCGGCGCGGGTGCGACGATCCACGCGGGCGTGCGGATCATGCCCGGCTGCCGGATCGGGCCCGGCACGGAGATCTTTCCGGGTGCCGTGCTGTACGACGACACGCTCGTGGGTGAACGCTGCATCATCCACGCGAACGCCGTGCTCGGCGGCTACGGGTTCGGCTACAAGCCGACCGGCGACGGCTACCGGCTGTCGGCGCAGCTGGGATGGGTGGAGATCGGCGACGACGTGGAGATCGGTGCGGGCACGACGATCGACCGCGGCACCTATGGGCCGACGGTGATCGGTGACGGCACCAAGCTCGACAACCTCGTGATGATCGCCCACAACGTCCGCCTCGGCCGCCACAACATGATCTGCTCGCAGGTGGGCGTGGCGGGGAGCACGACGACCGGCGACTGGGTCGTGATGGCCGGGCAGGTGGGCGTCCGCGACCACGTGCACATCGGCGACCGGGCGGTGCTCGGGGCGCGGTCCGGGGTGTCCAACGACGTCGAGCCGGGCAAGACGGTGCTCGGGGAGCCGGCGATCGACCTGCGGGATCGCAAGCTGCAACTGGCCACCATGTCGAAACTGCCCGAGATGCGCAAGGACCTCAAGCAGCTGACCGCCCGACTCGACGCGCTCGAGCGTGGTCGGGGCGACGTCGGCGCCGAGGCGGCGTGAGGGAGGACGGGACATGGAGTCACGTCGGGACGAGGGTCCGCTCGCCGGTGAAACGATCGGCATCCTCGCAGGCTGGGGACGGTATCCGGTGGCGGTCGCCGAGGCGATCCGCCGCGGCGGCGGCCGGACGGCCATCCTGTCGATCCGCGGCCATGCCGACGCCGACCTCGAGGCGGTGGCCGACCGCTACGGCACCATCGGTGTCGCCGAGATCGGCGGCGCGATCGGCTTCTTCCGCAGCCACGGCGTCGCGCGGGCGACGATGGCCGGCAAGATTCACAAGCGGCACCTCTTCGCACGGGGTGCGTGGCGTTCCGTCCTGCCCGACTGGACCGGGCTCAAGACGTTCTGGCCCCACGTGGTCTCGCGCCGACGCGACAATCGCGACGACTCGCTGTTGGGGGCGATCGCATCCGCGTTCGACCGTGGCGGGGTGCGGATCTGCCCGGCCACCGATTTCGCGCCGGAGTTGCTGGCCGCGGGGGGCGTGTTCGCCGGACGGCCGCTCGCCCCTTCCGAGGAGCAGGACGTCGCGTTCGGCTGGCAGTTGGCCAAACAGCTCGGTCGCCTCGACATCGGCCAGACGGTCGTCGTGAAGCGCCGGGCCCCGCTGGCGCTGGAGGCCATCGAGGGCACCGACGAATGCATCCGCCGTGCGGGCCAGCTCTGTCCGACCGGTGGCATGGTCGTGGTGAAGGTGGCCAAGCCGCAGCAGGACCTGCGATTCGACATGCCGACCATCGGCGTGGGCACGCTGGAGACGCTGGCGGGCGTCGGCGCGCGGGTGCTGGCCATCGAGGCCGGCCGGACGATCCTCATCGATGGCGAACGGGTGGCGGACGTCGCGATGGCGGCGGGGATCACGATCGCCAGCTTCTTCGATGCCGGGGGGCTGCCGGCGGGCGTCGGGGCGGCCCGGGCCGCCTGAACCCGCTGCCGTCATCCCGTTCCGCGGCCGTGGCGGCCGTATACTCGTTTCCACGATGCGCCGCTCCGGCTGTCTCGCCCTGCTCTTCGTCCTCGTGGCGTGCTCGCACGCCACGGCGGCACCCCCGCCGACGGGCGTCGATCTCGCCATCGACCTCGGCGTGCGGATCCCGCCCGCCCAGACGCATCACATGGGCCGCGAGATCGCCCAGACGATGCACTACACGGGCGCGCCGTGGCTGGTGCGCGAGAGCCGGCAGCGTGAGGAAGATTGCCGGATGCTCGTCGAGGCGCTGCGCATCAAGCCCGGGCAGGTGCTGTGCGACATGGGCTGCGGCAACGGCTTCTACACGCTGGAGCTGGCCCGGCGTGTCGGGCCGCGCGGCGTCGTCTATGCGGTGGACGTGCAGCCCGAGATGCTCCACATGCTCGCGGAGCGGCTCGCCCGCGAAGGCATCCGGAACGTGCGGCCGATCCTCGGCACGCCGATCGATCCACGGCTGCCGGAGGGCGAACTCGATCTCGTGCTGTGCGTGGATGTGTACCACGAGTTCTCTCATCCCGAGGCGATGCTCCAGCGGATCCGGAGGAGCCTGGCGCCGGAGGGCCGGCTGGTGCTCGCCGAGTTTCGGGGGGAGGATCCCGCCGTGCCGATCAAACCGCTCCATAAGATGACGAAGGCCCAGGTGCGGGCCGAACTGGAGCCGGCCGGTTTCGTGCTCGCCCGGGAGTTCG
This sequence comes from Planctomycetia bacterium, assembly GCA_009923125.1. Taxonomy (GTDB): domain Bacteria; phylum Planctomycetota; class Planctomycetia; order Pirellulales; family UBA1268; genus RGVT01. Next base: position 4,436 of record RFUD01000020.1, on the reverse strand, counting down.
ACCGCCTTCCCTGGCAGCATCTGCTGTTTTTCGAGGCCGGCGGCGACGGACCCGATCGGCCCGAACCGGACCCGCAGCCCTGATGGGTCCGGCCGCCCGGTCCAGCGGACCGGCGGATGGGGCGGCGGGCAATTGGGCGTTTTGCGGCCGATTTTTGGGAATCTGGGGGAGCCGGAACCGCTGAAAGAATCCGTTTTCGGGCCGTGGCGAAAACTTGCTTTGCGGCGAGGGCCGGACGATACTCAAGGCTCGTATCGGCGGGGTTGAGGCGTTTGGGCCCTGCTCATGTCCGTGCGGCTGGGAAGCGTCGTGATGGCGGTCGTGCCGAGCAATTTCCAAGGTGCTGCGTCAGCGGCGCGTGATCCACGCGGCGGTGCGCTCGATCCGGTCGTGGGCGACCGTGGAGCGTCGGCCGCGGCCGATGGCCCCGGTGCCAACTGGGTCCTCGGCGGCAACGCGGCCATGCGGAGAATCGCCCGGTCGATCGAGCGCGCCGCGGAAGTCGAGTGCACCGTGCTCGTCTCGGGAGAGACCGGCACTGGCAAGGAACTCTGGGCGCGGCTGCTGCACCGCAGCGGGCCCCGCCGCAACAAGATCTTCGTTCCGGTGAACTGCGCGGCGCTCACCCCGTCGCTCGCCGAGAGCCAGCTGTTCGGGCACGAGAAGGGCGCGTTCACCGGCGCCGCCGGCCGGTCGCTGGGCATCTTTCGGGCCGCGCAGGGCGGAGTGGTGTTTCTCGACGAGATCGGGGAGATGCCGGCGGAACTGCAGCCGAAGTTGCTGCGGGTGCTGCAGCAGCGGGAAGTGCTGCCCGTCGGTGCGACCGCGCCGGTGCCGATCGACGTGCAGGTCGTCGCGGCCACCAACCGCGACTTGGAGGAGGAGGTCGAAAAGGGGACCTTCCGCGAGGATCTGTACTACCGCCTCAACATGATCGAACTCAAGGTCCCGGCGCTGCGGGAACGCAGCGAGGACATCCCGGAGTTCATCGAGTTCTTCTCGCGGCAGTTCGCCGAGCGGTACCGGCTTCCGGTGTGGCGACCGTCCGCAGAGCAGCTTGCCGAATTCTGCGCGTTCGAGTGGCCTGGAAACGTGCGGCAACTCGCCCACGTCATCGAGCAGGCCTACGTCCTGCAGATCGAGCCGCAACTGCCCGAACGAGGCCGTGGCAGGCAGGAGGCGTCCTCCGGACGGCTGCCCTGTCTCGACCTCGGCAAACTGCGGCAGCAGGCGATCAAGCAGGCCCTTGAAATCACCCGCGGCCACAAGGCCCGGGCGGCCAAGCTGCTCGGTGTGCACGCGAACACGATGACGCGGCTGCTCCGCGAGGCCGACTGAGGCGAAGGTTGGGCTTCCGGCCGTGCCTACAGCCGGCAGGTGCCGTCGTGACAGCCGCCGGAGAGCCGCATCCGGTTGCGGGCCACGAGACGGTAGAGCCAGTTCCAGGCGGGCAGGCTCCCCGGGATGTGGAGCAACAAGGCCAGCGGCCACATGAGCGGCAGCCGTCGCGACAGGTAGCGCATCGCCGCTGCGCCGCCCCGGGCCCTGCCCGAGGTGTCCACGACGACCATCTCCTCGAGCAGGCGGTCGCGGGAGAGTTCGGGGAAATCCCGGCTCACGCGGGCGTCGTGGAGGGACACGAAGTCGAGCGCGTGGCGGAGGTCGACGGTCCGCAGGTTGGCGACTCTGCGTCGGCAGAAGCCGCATTCGCCGTCGTACAGGACGGTGTCGCGGGCGGGCTTCGTGCGGGTGACGGTCATGGCGGCTTGGGCGGCTTGCGTGTCACGGGCGCGTCTCCCGCATTCTAGGCGCGGGGCACGGCCGCGGCGGTGACCGGGGCCGATCAATGCGGCTTCGGCAGGCCGTTCACGGACTTCAGCGGCAGCGATCCGAAGTTCAGCAGCGTCACCGCCCCCGCGGAAATCAGCGTCCAGGGAGCCCAGTCCGGCGCCACGAACACCCGCGGACCACCATTGCCGTCGAGCGGCAGGACGACGGCCGAATCGATGAGCAGCAGCTCCAGTCCGACCACGCAGGCGAAGACACCCGCGGCGATGAAAAAACTTTTCCACATGGGAGTGCGTGCGACCCTTCCGCCACGGCCCGCCGACCGCGGGCCGCCGCCAGTGCTATCGGCGGGCGGATGCCGCCGACACGAGGGCCGAGGGAGGCGGGGCAGGGTGGAGCGGTCGTGGCGGTCGCGCCGGGCCGGGCGCGTCGCGGCTCGATCGGCGGATCATTCCGCCATGTCGCCCGCGGGCCGCAGCGGTTCGGCCGCGTCGGGCGTCGCGCGGGCCACGCGGCACCCGGCGTCGGTCCCGGGCACGAGCTGCGGGCTCGCCGTCGCCGACTCCACGATCGCACGCAGCTCGCCACCGTCGATCACTTCGCTCTCGATGAGCCTCCGTGTCACGGCCTCGAGGGCCGCCCGGCGGGTCTCCAGGATCCTGCGGACCTCCTCGATCGAGCGGTCGATGATGCCCCGCACCTGTTCGTCGATTTCGCGGGCCGTCTGCTCGCTGTGGCTCCTGGCCGCCGGAAGATCGGCACCGGCGGCGGCGAGAAACGGCGACCGCGGGCTCTCGCGGTAGGTGACCCGGCCGAGCCGGCTCATGCCGTAGTCCATCACCATCGCCCGGGCGATCTCGCTCGCCCGCTCGAGATCGTTCTGGGCGCCCGTCGAGACGTCGGCGTACACCATCTCCTCGGCGATCGTGCCGGCGAGCAGCACCTGGATGCGGCTCTCGAGTTCGCTCTGCGTCATGAGGTAGCGGTCGTCCTCCGGCCGCTGCATGGTGTAGCCGAGCGCGGCGAGGCCCCGGGGGATGATCGACACCTTGTGCACCGGATCGGTGTTGGGCAGCGAGAAGGCGACGAGCGCATGGGCGGCCTCGTGGTAGGCGACCCGCTTCTTCTCGTCCTCGTGAATCACCCGTTTCTTCTTCTCCAGGCCGGCCGTCACCCGCTCCACGCCCTCGTTGAATTCCTCCATGCCGACCGACGTCTTGTTGTTGCGGGCGGCGAGGAGGGCGGCCTCGTTGACGAGGTTCGCCAGATCGGCTCCACAGAACCCGGACGTGATGCGGGCCACCTGCTCGAGGTTCACCGATGGATTGAGCTTCACGTCGGCCACGTGGACTTTCAGGATCGCCTCCCGACCGCGGACGTCGGGTCGATCGACGAGCACGTGCCGGTCGAACCGGCCGGGACGCAGCAGCGCCGGATCGAGCGTCTCCGGGCGATTCGTGGCCGCCATCACGATGACGCCGGAGTTCGATCCGAACCCGTCCATCTCGACGAGCAGGGCGTTGAGCGTCTGCTCCCGCTCGTCGTGGCCGCCGACCACGCTCGTGCCGCGGGTTTTTCCCAGGGCGTCGAGCTCGTCGATGAAGATGATGCACGGCGCCTTCGCTTCCGCCTGCTGGAACATGTCGCGCACCCGCGCTGCACCGACACCCACGAACATCTCCACGAAATCGCTGCCCGAGAGGCCGAAGAAGGGCACGCCCGCCTCCCCGGCGATCGCCTTGGCGAGCAGGGTCTTGCCGGTGCCCGGAGGGCCGACCAGCAGCACGCCCTTGGGGATGTGCCCGCCGAGGACCTGGTATTTCTCGGGGCTGCGCAGGAACTCGACGACCTCGCGGAGCTCCTCCACCGCCTCGTCGATGCCGGCGACGTCGTCGAAGGTGATGCCGAGGTCTTCCTGCGCGTACATCTTGCCGCGGCTGCGGCCGAAGGCCATCGGGCTGCCGGCCCCGCCGAGTCGCCGCATCATCAGGAAGAACAGCACCCCGAAGAGTCCCGTCACGAACAGCATCGGCAGCCAGTTCCGCCACGGGCTCGGGGCCTCCTCGTACCGGAACGGCACGCCATGCTCCGCGAGCAGTTTCGACAACTGCCCCTCCGAGTTTTCGCTCGGCAGCTTCGCGGTGCGGAACCGGCGGCGGCCCCCCGCCGGGGCGGATGCCGATGGCTTGGTTTCGGTGGCCACCTCGCGCAGCGTTCCGGAGACCTGGAAGGCCCCGATCACCACGTCGGCGAGATCGGCGTAGACGGCCGCGGGCCGGCCGGGAACGGCCGGCACCTCGATCGCCCGGTCTCGTTCCGCCTTCCCCGCCGCGTCCCGGGCGGAGGCCCGGATGAGCCGCTCGAGGTCACTGTAGGACAGTTCGACCTCGGGATTCGCCGTGAGCAGGCTGAGGGCGAACAGCCCGGCCACGCCGACGGCGATCAGCGACCAGACGGCGTTCGATCCGCCGAATGGCGGCCGGCGATCCGCAGACCGCTTGGGGAGCGTGTGTTTCGCAGGCATGGGAGTTCCATCGTATGCCGCTCGACACGTCGGGACAATTCGCCATGGCCGATCGCACGAGATGGAACTCCGAGCCGTAAAAAACTACACTTTCGCCGAGCGCTCATCGCCTGCCGGACGCCGC